>CAZSQQ010000019.1:0-3444 GCA_964609135.1 uncultured Candidatus Saccharibacteria bacterium | reverse complement strand
CGTGAGCTTGTCGAACGACTATCACCTAAATGGGACTAATTATTAAAAATCGTTCGCTTCGGGGACCAAAAAGCCGCATAGGCTGCGGCTTCTCTTCGCGCCAAAAAATGCCGAAGTTCAGCCGCTTGGTGTTTTTATCTCTCTTAACATCCTTGGGTGAAATTATAGGCATACCCTGGTTATTGTCAAGCTGTGGGTTTGGGAACGGGGCACGTTGGCCCACCCACGAAACAGGGGTTAATGGTATTAAGAATCAGGTAGGCTAAAGCGAGAAGCGCCAGCCCGAAAATGGCGGCTTTAATCCACTCTTTGGCGTCGCTTTTAAGGGATTCGTTCGCGGGCGAGGCAATATACATAATTCCGCCGTAGACGATAATTGCCAGAGCAAGAAGACCGCCAATCATAAGCGAGTACTCATAAAACTGCGTAACCAACTTACCGATTTCTCCTAATTTTAAATCGTTGGGGTTCACCGGGTTTGGACTTATTGTACCATTTCCCGGACCGCCAGGATTACCTTTCTGGAAGGCATTCACAATGAGACTTGATAATTCTCCGGGCATCGGTGCACCGTTAGGCGCCGGCGGCCATGAGCCGCCACTCACAAAAGAAAAGTGTAAATGATCTCCGCTACTTATTCCGGTACTGCCTATAACTCCTATCTGGTCCCCTAATTTAACCTCTTTATTCTTGCTCACTGAAAAAGAGGCGAGATGACAATATTGGCTAAAATTGCCGTTACCATGATCAACAATCACACAATTGCCCCCTTCCCGCTCTAAATAGGTGTTGGCTACAATACCATTAGCAACAGAAACAGCTATTGGTGTCCCTCCGCTGCCTTTGACCGGAGCTATGTCATAAGCGTATTGGTTTAAGGAACCGGTATGTGAACCCTCTCCGGGGGCCGTAGAAATATAGAAACCGCCTCCTCTTGCTGGCAAAACAAAATTGCCACTTATAGTACCCGGGTCTATCTGCTGCCCATAAACCACAACTGGAAACGAAATTAAAAATAAAAGAAGATAACTTGAATAGATTAATCTCATATTGCTTTAAAAATTATACCACAATCACAAAAACCGCCTCTCGACTATGCTCGGGGCGGTTTTTGTTTCCAGAAGAAATCGGAAAATTACTCGACTTGCTCGCGGAATTTGCCCAAAAGATGAGCGGCGTAATCTTTGCCGCCGAGGCCAAAGGCCAAACCGCCAGCCAAAGCCAGCATACCGATTACTCCTTGAAAGAGGGTGTTCAAGAAACTTGAAGCAATCCCTAATTGCGCAACCGCAAATATGAGGCCGGATAAAACAACCGACCACCAGGCCAAGGCGCCCAAGAACTTGGCGCCGTGCAAGTTAGCACCCAAAACCGCGGTCCTAACCGCTTCCCTCAAGAAGTTGCCCACTACGAACGCTCCCAAAAGAATAATTACCGCAGCGATGACTTGTGGGATGTATGCCAATGCCGGTTGAATCAAGGACAAAACGTTCGTTCCCTGACCCAAGAGGATGTTGGCGGCTGATGCAACGGTAACGATCATGAAGAACCACCAGGTAAGCCTCCCAAGGGCTTTGGAAACGTTCAAATCCATACCCATTCTCTTCAACTCCCTGTTGAAACCGGTCTTCTCAAGAAGCGAATCAAGTTTTAGGGCGTCCAAGCCTTTCTCGACTGTCGACCCTAAAACGCCAGTAACGATCATACCGACCACGAAGACAACGAGCGCTCCCAAGGCCTGCGGTATGAAGCCGGCTACCTGACCCCAAACCTGAAAGAAAGAGGCCCCGACCGCCGATGTCCAATCCTGATATATCATTTGTTATCTCTTTTCCGAGTTAAGATCGACCTTTAATAAAAGCTCGCCCTTATTATAGCAAAAGCTGGGTTTTTGTCGTGTGGATAACTAAATACTGGGAAATAAAAGCCTTTTCACTTACTTTGGCGAGGCTAAACGGTCTATAGCTTCGTCTATCTTCTTCCAAACGACTTTATCATAGACGATTTTATGGTGCCCGCGAACCGGAACAACGATATTGTCCAACGCTCCTTCCAAAAAATTACCTCTCTCCGCCCAAACATGGTTGTCGAATTCTGGGGCAATAGAGATTATCCTTCTGTTAATTTTCGTGCGTTCTTCAAGTTTTTTAATGACCTCGCTGTCAGGCCTTAATTCTCGGTAAGACCGACGCCAAGGGAAAAATTTAGCTAAAGCCGAACCCGAATAGGGAGTAGCGATACTTACCATTCCTTTTACACGGCCACCTTGATTCAAAAATTCGAGCAAATATTTGCCTATCAAACCGCCTTTACTGTGGGCGACAATAATGGCTCCGTTAATGTTCTCTCATCGATTAACTCTCTCACTAACTCTGCCGATTTGGGGATATCCTTAAGATTATTTCCAAGCCTGGGAACAACATAGGTCGGATGACCTTTAAGAGAAATATAGTCGCCAAGGGGTTTTAAAAATCCCCAGCGATTTGAAAGTCCAGGCAAAATAATTACCGGCGCTTTACCCTTAACAACATATTCCAAATAGTGTCTGGGTGCTCGATGGCGGAAATACATCAAAGCGCCGCCCCCTATAAGGTGGGCGTAATCAATAACCCAATCCAGTAAGTTAGGCATTTAATATAAGTATAAGCTATGGTGGACCTAGCGAGAATCGAACTCGCGCCTGCGCAATGCGAATGCGCCGTAATACCACTTTACTATAGGCCCGTTCGCCAATAACTCTACTATAACGGCTTTTCGTTCTATAATACACAGGGCTTAAAGGTCGGAAAGATAAAATACCAAGAAATGACTAAATTTTTAGGTACCTCATTAGTAGCTTCGTTCCTAACTGTAGCCTTGGCTATCCCGGTAGTCGCTCAGACCCAAACTACTCCTACCACGCCGACTACCCAACCAACCACCGTTCCAACTGCTCCGACTAAAGAGAAGCGCGGGAAGGATGAAAGAAAAATTGATAGGGAAGAAAGAAAGGTTGATGTGGCCTGCATTCAGACGGCTGTGAGTAAAAGAGAATCGGCTTTAACGAGCGGCCTCGATATTTACACGGGTGCGCTGAAGACTGCTTTTTCAGCCCGACAAAGCGCCTTGAATGCCGCGTGGGCCTTGACCGATAGAAAGCAAAGAAAGGAAACTTTGAGAACCGCCTGGAGCACTTTCAGGGACGCTTCTAAAAAGGCTCAAAAAGATTGGAAAACTGCTAAAAGAGCGGCTTGGGACACCTATACCAAAGACCGCAAGGCTTGCGGACCGGGAGTAACCTCCGACGATCCTTCAAGTCGCGGCAGTGACGAAGCGCTTTAATTAAGTAGCTCCGTCACAAACAACAAAACCACCCTGAGCACAGTCGAAGGGTGGTTTTGAATTTGCCCATTCGATAAACTCAGGGCACTTGCCTCGCTTAACCAGTGTTTACACTGAGCGAGC
>CAZSQQ010000018.1:0-3978 GCA_964609135.1 uncultured Candidatus Saccharibacteria bacterium | reverse complement strand
TATCGGTGTGTGATTCGAAAAACTCGGCGTATTCCTCTTCGCTCCGCCCCTCAAACTCTCCCATTCCGATTTCCCCAAGACGCTTATCATAAAAAACGTTAACGCCCAAGGCGCCCGCAAGAAGTTCGGCGGTTTCCTTGGTTCTTGTCATGTCTGATGAAAAAACAAAATCAACTTTTTCTTTCTTCAATTTTTTAGCTGTGGCCTCAGCTTCAATTCTCCCCCTAAGAGTCAGGTGGTAATTTCCTTTCTCCGGGTCGCTATTCAAAACATTTCTGATATTGTTTTCAGCCTCCCCGTGGCGCACCAAAATATAGCGGTTGGTGCTTCTGCCGACCACTCCCTCGATTTCACTGATTCCGCCGAGCGCAACAGTATTTTCGCACTTATCACACTGCCAGATGGGAATCGGTGTTCCCCAATACCTTTCCCTTGAAAAGTTCCAGTCTTTAACCTCCTCGAGCCACTCTCCAAATCTTCCATTCTTAAAATGAGACGGAACCCAGTTTATTTTACTGTTCTCCTTAAGAAGCTCTTTTCTCAACTTGCTCATGGAAACGAACCAGGAAGTTCTCGCGTAGTAGAGAAGCGGGGTATCGCATCGCCAGCAGTGGGGATATTCGTGAAGATAAGGTTCGATCTTGACCAGATTATTGTTTCTCTTCAGGTAATCAAAGATTTTCTTGTCGGTTTCTTTATCCTTAACGTACAGGTTGGAAAATCCCTGAACTTCTTTGGTAAATCTGCCGTCTTCGGAAACCGTGTGCTGCTGCGGCAAACCGACCTTAGTCCCCAGGGCGTAGTCGTCTTCACCGTACATGACGGCGGTGTGCACTACTCCGGTTCCCTCTCCGGTTGTCACAAAATCCGCATCATAAACTCTGTGCGATTTATCGTTTTGAAGCGCAGAGATATTGAATAGCGGTTGGTATCGAAGTCCGACCAAATCCTTGCCTTTAACCGTCTTTTCTGGCTCCAGAGCCGCCTCCCCCATAAACGCCGGTTTCTTTTTATATATCTCCTCGGCGAGTATCCAGGTCTCCCCCGCCACACTCAAAAGAACATATTTAATATCTTTACGCACTGCGAGAGCAACATTGCCGGGCAAAGTCCATGGTGTGGTAGTCCACGACAAAATATAAGTTTTGTCGTCAATTACCATAGCACCGATTTTCTGCCCCCCTATCAACTTGAACTTCAAATAAACGGAGTCGTCGCTTACTTCTTTATACCCTTGAGCCACCTCATGCGAGGAAAGAGCCGTGCCGCATCTCGGGCACCAGTGCGCCACTTTGTAGCCCTTATACATAAAACCTTTTTTGAAGAATCGCTGGATAATCCACCAGAGACTTTCAATATATTTCGGCTCATACGTAATATAAGGGTTTTTCATATCTACCCAGAAGCCGACTCTTTCGGTAAAGCGCTCCCACTCCTCCTTAAAGCCCCATACCGATTCTTTGCACTTGCGGTTGAAGGCGGCTATGCCGAATTTCTCAATGTCTCTTTTGGATTTAAAACCCAGCGCCTTCTCAACCTGGAGCTCAACCGGAAGCCCGTGAGTGTCCCATCCCGCTTGCCGAGGAACGTAATATCCCCGCATGGTTTTATATCGCGGGATCACGTCTTTAAACGCTCTGGCCAGCACGTGGTGAATGGCCGGCGGAGCGTTTGCCGTTGGCGGTCCTTCATAAAAAACAAAGCGCTTTTTACCTTTGCGTTGAGCTAAACTTTTTTCGAAAATCTGATTCTTCTTCCAAAAGTCCAAGACTTTCAGTTCTATTTGGGAAAGATTAAAACTCTTTAGGTTCTTAAGCATATTAGGCTGCTACAAATTCTCCCCAATTTTCTTTTACGTATTTTATCCTTAGTTCTTTAACATCCTCGCTTTTCTCGATATTAAAAAATTGGTCGTCAAGGTTGTGGCTACCCAGCTGACTTTCCTTTCGAAACTCTGAAAATGCCTCTAATGTGTTTAGTCCTCTGTATTTATTAAAAACTGGTAACTCCTGGGTGATTGCGGTGTAAGCTATTTCGACTATTCTGGCGTGTTCCGTTGCCCCCAGTTTTCTATATCCCTCGATTGCTTCTTCGACAAAGATGCCAGAAATATTCCAGAAGTATTGCGCAAATCCGCCATTGTGCACTTCCATCTCTAACTTAGTTGTTGCATAAACCATCTGCAAACCAAAGGGAAGACTTCTAAAAGCTTCATAGTATTTTTTGGTTTCATTAATGAAACCGAGTTTAGAAACGGTGTAGTTTAACAATAAATCTTCTAATTTGCCGTCTGGGGTACTATCCAAAATATCTTTCGTTATCTCCATAGTAGTGTAATGATTTTACTATAACTTCTCGGGCGTCTTAATGCCTAAGAGATTAAGCCCCGTTTTCAAAGTTTCCGTCAAAGCGGCTATCAAAGCGAGTCTCGCGCTTTTTAACCCCGGTTCGGATTTCAAAACCGGTTCCGTCTCATAGAAAAGGTTCGTCGCTCTTGCCAAATCATAGAGATAATCAGTGAGATAATGCGGAAAGTAGGTGCGGGACGTCTCGGCTAAAACGTCCGGGAATCCCGAGAGCTTCAATATCAGGTTAAGGTCGGCCTCACTCGTGAGTCTCTTAACGCTGAACTTTCCGCTTCTTCCCGCTTTCCTCAAAATACTCCGGAGTCTCGCGTACGTATATTGAAGATAGGGGGCGGAATTGCCCTCCAAATTCAGCATCTTGTTCCAGTTGAAAGAGATGTCACTCAATCGATTCTGCGAAAGATCATTGTACTTAAAGGCTCCGATTCCCACCGCCTCGGCAATTTCATCCTTTTCTTTCTTCGTAAGCTTCGGATTCTTTTTATCTACGACTTCGCGGGCCAGCCTCACGGATTTCTCGATAAGTTCACCCAAGGGAGGCGTTTTGCCCTCTCGACTGGCTAATTTCTTGCCGTCTTCTCCCAAAACCGTCCCGAATTTTATGTGCGAAAATTCGCCGCCTAATTTCAATGTCTTGGCAACGGCAAAAACTTGCTCAAAATGAAGAGCTTGCTCGTTGCCGACCACATAGAGGATCTTTTCCGGCTTATATTTCGAAACCCGGTATTTGATGTTCACGATGTCCCGCGTCAAATATAGGCTCGCTCCGTCCGATTTCTGAATCAGTCCCGGCGGAAGATTGAATTTCTGGAGGGGGACAATGACCGCTCCCTCGCTTTTCTTAGCCACTCCGCTCTTTAGCAGGTTGGCCGTCAAGCTTTTTAAATCTTTCTCGTAAAAACTCTCGCCGATAGACGTATCAAACTTAACTCCCAAAACTTTATAGATTCTCTCAAAATCCTCAAGTGACTCCTTTCTGAACCATTCCCATATTGTCCGGTTCTCCTTATCGCCTTCTTCCAGTTTTTGAAATTCCTCCTGGCCACGTTTCTCAAGACCCGGCTTCCGCTTCAATTCATCGTGGAATCGAACATACAAACTGGTGAGTGCCTCTATGGGTTCTTTCTCTACGGCGCTTTTGTTGCCCCATAACTTATAGGCGGCGATTAACTTCCCGAATTGCGTCCCCCAGTCGCCGATATAGTTCCAGCGGATTACTTTGTATCCTAAGAATTCGTGGATGTTCGCGACGGCGTCCCCGATAACGGTTGAGCGCAAGTGGCCGACATGCATCGCTTTGGCGATGTTGGGTGACGAATATTCAACAATCGCTTTCTTGCCGCTGCCTAAATTACTTTTGCCGTAAGTGTCCTTGGCTTTCGCTATTTTCAGGAATTCGCTTTGAATATATTCGGGCGTAAACCAGAAGTTGAGATATCCGGGATTGGCAACCTCAATTTTCGAAAAAACTTTGGCTTTGGGGTTCTTAAGAAGCTTCTGCCTCAATCCCTCCGCCGCACCAATCGGAGAAGTTTTATTCTTCTCGGCAAGAAGAAAGGCAACGTTGGTCGAAAAATGGCCTTGATTGCTGAACTCCGGAACGGTTACTTTA
>CAZSQQ010000017.1:0-3995 GCA_964609135.1 uncultured Candidatus Saccharibacteria bacterium | reverse complement strand
TAAAAACTTATGGTTAATTGTTTCTTGGCCCTGGTCATCGCGACATACATTAATCTCCGTTCTTCTTCTAAGTCTTCCTGTTTGCTCAAGGATCGCTGATGGGGAAGGATTCCCTCGTTCGCTCCGGCAATATACACGGAATCGAATTCCAGCCCCTTGGCCAAGTGAATGGTCATAAGTTTTATTGTTCCTTCGGAGAATTTTGATTTTCCGATTTTGTCGGTTGATGGTTCGGCTCGGCTCACCACCTCTTCGAGCCTGAGCCTCAGAGCCGAAGGCCTGAGCTTGTCGAAGGGTTGGAGCAGAGCGACTCTTTCCAAGAAGTCCGAAAGTGAGGCAAATTCCCGGGCAAAGCCTATAAACTCCTGGATGTTTTCAGTCCTCTCCTCGGCGTTTTGGAAATTACGCCCCAGGTATTCAAAGTAATCGGTGGTCTTAAGAAAGTAGCCAATAAGCTCTAAAAGCGAGAGTTTTTGAGGCATTTCTGGCAATTCATTTCTAAGTTTCCTGAAAACGGGCTTGTTGAAGGCTTTATCCAAGCGTTCCAGACTCATCTCGTCTTTAGGATTCATCGCGTACCTTAACCCCGCCACAACGTCCTTAATTTCTTTCCTTTCGTAGAACTTCACTCCTCCGAAAATTTCGTAAGGGATGGAATTGAAATTCAATACTTGTTCTATGGCGCGGGATTGAGCATTGGTTCGATAGAGAATGGCAGTCGATGAAACGAGCGGTTGATATTTCAAAATTTCTCCAATAATCTGTTCAGCTTCGTCTTCGGCGTCCGCCGCGCCAATTACTTTTATAAGCGATCCTTCAGAATTTTCCGTCCAAAGCTTTTTGCGTCTCTGAAATTTATTATTTTTAATAACTTCAGCGGCAGCCCTAACTATATTTGAAGTCGAACGATAATTCTCTCCTAAGTTTATTATTTTCGCGCCCCTCCACTCTTTCTCGAAATTTAGAAAATATCTGAAGTCGGCATTCCTAAATCCGTAAATCGCCTGATAGTCGTCGCCGATAACGAAAATGTTTTTGTGAATTTCGGAAAGTTTTTTCAAGAAAGCATACTGGGCGAGATTAATATCCTGACATTCGTCCACCAAAACGTGCTGCCACTTACTCTGATATTTCTTGAGTGTCTCGGGATGATTCTCAAAAACTCTTACAACTTTTTCTATCAGATCGTCGAAGTCGAAGGCGTTTTGTTTTTCAAGCGACGCTTCATATCTTTTAAAGATATCCAGGATAAAATCTTCTTCAACATCATCCTCGGTTAAGAGGCTATTTTTGATTTCCGATATTTCTTTTTGGATTCTTGCGGGTGAATTAAGCCAAGGCTTTTTTGAAGAGTCTTTTGATTTTAAGAGTTTCTTTATAAGGCGAAGCGAGTCGTCGTCATCGAAGATAACGAAGTTTCTGGTTCGTTTTATAAACTTAGCATCCTTTCTTAGAATTGCGGCGCAGAGAGAGTGGAAAGTGCCGATGAAAGGAACCGTCCCCACGCTCCTCATCCCTGGGAATTCAGCGAGGACGCGGTTATGCATCTCGTCGGCCGCCTTGTTGGTGAAGGTAATGGCGATGATTCTTCCCGGGGGGACGCCCTCACCGAGGAGGCGGACGACTCTCTGGGTGAGGGTTCTGGTTTTGCCGCTCCCAGCTCCGGCGGTTACAAGGAGTGGTCCGTGGAGGTGATTAACGGCCTTATTTTGTTCATCATTTAAGGATATTTTGGCTGCCAGTTGCTTTTTGGGGGCGGTTCGGTGTATCATAGAAACACGCTTACAATCCTTCGATGCCGCTCAGGCCTTCGGGGCTCTGAGGCTCAGGCTCGAAGAGATCTGTACTCTAGCCTGCCGAAGTACAATACCATAGTTCAGTAAATTCACTACAAGACAGAAAATGAGATTTTGGCTGAAAACAACGAGGCCGAATGTCGGCCCGTGGAAGGATTTACCCCTGGGCCCCTTAGGGCTTATTTTGGGGGTCGTCGTCCTCAACTCCGTTATGGGAGGGATGGGGACGGCCGGTTTGGCGGTTTCCGCCTCCGGCGGAGCGGCGGCAGTTCTCGGGGCTGAAGTTGAACTTCGAGAAACCGCGCTTTTATCGGACTTAAGCGTCTATGGGGGTTCGGGTCAAGATGACGCGAAACCCGCCCAGTCGGTTCTTATTCTCGCAGATAAAAGTTCGCTTATCGCCTCCCCCTCGGTTACGAAACTGGCCAGGAGAAGATAATTTAATTTTCTCTGATTCTTAACTGAAAAGCTTCGGCCAGATGATTGGGACCGACAGAGGCTTCATCATCCAGATCGGCGATGGTTCTCGATGTTTTTAAAATTCTGTAATAGCCCCTGGTTGAGAGCAGCGATTTATCAAAAATGCTTTTCAGAAAATCGTCAGCTTCCCTTGAAAGGTTAACCAAATTCTCGCACTCCTTGGAACTCATTTCGGAGTTGGTAAAAATTTTTAACCCCGAGTTTTTAAATCTATCCCTTTGGATGCTTCTCGCTCTTGTAACCGCCGCACGGAAATGATTCGAATCTTCCGGCGGCTTCCTTAAGTTTTCGATTTTCATTCGCGGAACGTTTATCTGAATGTCGATTCGGTCAAGCAGGGGTCCGGATATCTTTTTCTGATATCGAAAAATTTCATGGGCGCTGCAGCGGCATTCCTTTTCAGGATCATTATAGTATCCGCAGGGGCAGGGGTTCATGGCGGCAACCAGTATGAATCTGGCCGGGAAAGTTAAGTTGTTTTTGACCCTGGAAATAATTATTTCTCCCGATTCGAGCGGCTGCCTCAAGGCTTCGAGCAAGTCTCTGCGGAATTCGGGAAGTTCGTCGAGGAATAGAACCCCTCGATGGGATAAACTTATTTCTCCGGGTCGTGGATTGGGTCCGCCCCCAACGACGGCGACGGGAGAAGCCGTTTGGTGGGGTGAACGGAAGGGGCGGCTCTTCGCGTGGGATCCCCTCAAGAGTCCGGCCGCACTCCAAATCTGCGATATTTCAATCGCTTCCCCCAGGGTCGGCGGCGGGAGAAGTGAGATTAAAGCTTGCGCCAACATCGTTTTTCCCGATCCGGGAGGGCCGGTCATTATGATGTTGTGGCCGCCGGCGGCGGCAACGGTTAGCGCACGTTTAGCGGCTTCCTGTCCTCTGATTTCCGTTATGTCAATTCCAGCATTCGGCGTTGGGCTAAACTCCGATGCCGGTTGCGGTTCGATGGGTTTTATTTCCTCCAAGTGATTTAAAAGCGTTGAGAGATGAGAAACGGGAATTATAGTCACACCGGCAATCAGGCTCGCCTCGTTGGCATTGCCCGTGGGGAGAAAGAGATATCGTACTCCCAGTTTCTTCGCGAGAATAGCAACGTTTAAGGCGCCCGAGACAGGCCTTAGGTCTCCGGTCAACGCCAGCTCGCCGAAAAATATTTTGTCGTCGGTTTCAAATTTTTTAATCTGCCCCGTTGCCAGCAAATAGCCGACAGCGATCGCCAAATCATATTGCGAACCGGTTTTCTTGACGTCAGCCGGCGCCAAGTTTACCGTGATTTTCCGATTTTCTTTAGTGGGCGGTTTTGTGCCGCTGTTTTTCAGCGCCGAGCTCACGCGCTCCTTCGCTTCCGACAAGGCCTTGTCGGCCAAGCCCACGATCGTAAAACTGTGAAGACCGACATTTAAGTCAACCTCAACATCAATCAGTTTTGCCTCGACCCCCTCAAGTTCGGCGGAAAGGACCCTCGCAAGATTTTGCGGCATTTATTTTTTAACGCAGGCGGGCTTTGCAGTTTTTGCAGAGCCGGGACTCGGGATCAACCTTAAGGAGGTCCAGTGAAATTTCTTTGCCGCAATTTTCACAGACGCCGTATTTGTGGTCGTTGATTTTAGCTAAAGCGCTAAGAATGTTGCCGAGATGTTCTCTCAAGGTTCTCCGGACGCTGTCGTTCGTTATTATCTCTTCGGTTTCGTCAGACTCCTCTTCGCCGTGGTCGAC
>CAZSQQ010000016.1:0-4573 GCA_964609135.1 uncultured Candidatus Saccharibacteria bacterium | reverse complement strand
CGAGTCGAAGTGTCGGGGTGCTGGGAATCGAACCCAGACTACAGACTCCCGAAGCCTGCGTACTGCCACTATACTACACCCCGCAAATCTCTATTAGCTTATAGCAAAACTCATCAAAATAAAATCATTTGACTCGCTTCTTCCTATGTAAACTTTTCGATTTTTGGGTTATGGCAAAAAGTGAAAGTACTGCAAGGTAAACCCCGGCGATAATATCCAAAGGCATACGAAACTTCTCACCTCCAACAAGAGGCAGAACGACAAGCGCAAACATCACGATGGTCCAAATTATGACAAAGGCCTCTCCGGGATGTTTACTTTGGTGTATTTCGTACCACCTATCAAATTCTTTAGTCCCCACATAGATGGTAAGAACTCCTGTATAAATGACACCAAGCGGAACCATCAAAAATCCATAGGCATTGTCCAAAAGCAGGTTGAGAGTAATAAAGAGGAAAAAGACCAATGTCCAAAAGATGGTAAGTATTCGCAAGATTCTTTGATCAAGAAAAATCTGCATTTTATTTCACATAATATTTCCTTTTTATCTCCTCTTCAATTCCAATCTCAAATTCCTCCTTTTTGCCTTTAGCTTTTTCGCCCAAAATCTTAAGCTCGTCATCGCTTAATCCGCCTAAACCTTTTATCCGCGATTCCAAATATTCAGCGGTATTCTTTTGGGGGCTATCTAAAACTTCTTCCAGCAAGACTGCGATTATGGCTCCGATTCTGGGACCGGCCCCGACTCCCAAAATTTTCATTACCTCATTGCCATTCACTTTGAGCATTTTGGGACTAACCGGGTCTTTGGCTACTTTCTCGAGCATAAACCGCAGGTGCCTCGTTTTATAAGGCACGGCTTTGGGCACCCCGGAACCGATCCTGTCTGCCTCGCGGACCCTCAAGAGGTCATCCACGTTTTCGGGTCCCACCCGGCGGAGAAATCTTCTTACTCCGGCCTCGGTTACCTCGCCAACGTTGTAATAAAAAAGATGAAAGCGGACCAAGTGAGCCACCTTTTCAATCGTCTCTTTCGGAAAGTGAAGCCGGTCAAGAATCTGTACCGTCATCTTTCCTCCCACAATCTCGTGGGCATAAAAAGTTGAATCCACTCCGTCCCCTTCTTTAACTCTCGGCTTCCCGACATCGTGAAGAAGAGACGCTAAACGAACTTCAAAGGAATAGTTTTGTTTGGCCGCATAATCAAGAGATAAAAGATTATGCTCCCAGATGGTATAGATGTGATGCTTGTTTTGCCCTGTTCCGATTCCTTCCCTCAACTCGGGCACGACGAATCTAAGCAACCCTAGTTCTTCGAGTTCCGTAACTCCACGCATCGGCCCCTTGTTGTCGCTCATTATTATTTTCACGAATTCGTCTCTTATCCTCTCTTTGGCAATAAATTCAAGAAGGCCGGCAGAATCTTTAATGGCTTTCCCTGTCTCCTCGTCTATTTTGAACCCCAGTTCCGCGGAAAACCTCACGGCGCGCATCATACGAAGTGCGTCTTCTTCAAATCTTTCCTTGGGCTCGCCTACCGCTCGAAGTATTTTCTTTTTCAGATCACCTTCTCCGTCAAACGGGTCGAGAATTTTATTCGATTCCACGTCCAAGGCCATCGCGTTTACTGTAAAATCACGACGCTTCAAATCATCGTCAATGGTTTTCGCGAACCTGATTTCGTCGGGGTGACGCTTGTCGGTATATTTCCCCTCTAGTCTGAAAGTTGTAACTTCGATAATTTTCAAATATGGATTTTCTGATTGCGTTTTTACGCCGACCGTTCCGAACTGGTTCTCGTAGACGCTCTCGGGGAAGATTTTTTGGATTTCCTCCGGTTTGGCGTCGGTTGCCACATCCCAGTTTTTGGAGACTCTTCCAAGCAACATATCTCTAACTGGGCCGCCAACAACATAGGCTTTATATTGAGCCTTCTTTAGTTCGGAGATAACATCTAAAACCTCTTTTGGAATGTTAAATTCCATATTGTGTTTTGGGGTGCCCCCGGGAGGAATCGAACCCCCACTAACTGGTTCGAAGCCAGTCGTGATATCCATTTCACCACGAGGGCGTAGCTCCCCATAAATCTAACCCAAATATAAGCAAAAACAAGCGAGAGAAGGGCTTTCGGCAATCCAACCCTAAGCAAGGTTACTCAAGCAACTCTGGAGTCACTGACTTATATTACTATCTATTGAGCAGGGCCCCGAACCCCTGAAGGATATTACCAAAAAGGTTAACGGGCGCTAATCCGGAGGAGGGTGGAGTAGTTGAAGAAGGCTGTATTGGCGCAGTATCTGTTGTGGGCGGAGTCAGACTCTCCGGTTTAATGGTTGGATTATCGAAACAGCCCCGCTGCCAACCGACGGGAACATCGCAGGGAGTCGGGAATTGCTTGCAGACGCCGGTTACCGGATCCTTCGCGGGAGTTATAACCTGAATACAAACTGTGCCGGCTGGTTTTTCACCGGTAAACGGCGTAGGGATAGCTGGAATTGGAAATGGCTGGAGTTGGACTGGCGGAATCGGGAATGGCTGAGTTGGAAACGGTTGTGCCGGTTGGGGAGAAACGCTCCTAAATTTATCAAATCCTTCAGGCTTTTCAAAACCTTCAGGCCTTTGTAATCCTTCGGGCCGTTCGCCGCCTTCAAATTTCTCAAACTCTTTTCTTTCCGGATTGAAACGGTGCTCTGGGGGGCGAAATTCTTGAAAACAACTTTGGAGTTTTTCCTTAATTTCCGGTCCGGGTTGCAACTCGCCGGATTTAATCTTTTCAAAATCACCACCCAATTTCTCTTTCAAACATCCTGCAACTTCTGCCGGCGCGCTTTGCAGGAACCCTTGAATCGGTGGCGGGCCAGATCTTCCAGGACCTCCGGGGCTTCCGCCTCGCGGCTCCCCCAACTGTCCGCCTCTCTGAATCTCAAACTGCTGGAAGCAAACCCTAAAGGTGTCTCCCATCTCCGGGGTAGGTTGAACTTGACCGGAAGTAACTTTGTCATAAGCATCGCCCAACTTTTCTTTAAGACAGGCTAAAACTTGAGGCGGAGCATTTTTGAAGGCTTCATTGGAATCGCCCCGGTGCCCAAATTTTTCAAAACAACCTCGAACCCGCTCTCCAATCTCGGGACCGGGCGTGAGTTTTCCTGATTCAATACTTCCAATAATATCCGGCCCCAAAACTGATTTTAGGCATTCGGCTACTTCCGGGGGCGCCTGCTCTAACCCCTGCCGCAACCTCACAAATCCTTCCTTGGCATGCTTTAATTCTTCTTTGCCGATAAAGCCGTTCTCTTCGGCAAAGCGAAAACATTCCTCCTGGTGAGTCGGTTCATTACAATAAGCGCGGCATGATTCCGGTGAAGCACAGCTCCCTGGTCCCTTGCCGCCGCTTTTTCTAATCTTCTCTGCTTGGTCGCGCTCTATAAATCCGGTCTTCTCACCAAAGGCAACACACTCCTCAAAATGAGCTCCCCCGCCGCAATAGGTCTCGCATTCATCCTTCGACTTACAGCCGCCGGGGGTCTCGCCTTTCTTTACAGCTTCCAAAAATTTCTGAAACTGCCCCGGTGGAATACCGCCTTCAAATCTGCCTTCGGCGCGGCCCGGTACCTCACCCCTTACTTGGGTAAGCCCCGCCTTTTGGGCGAAGTTAAAACACTCTTCGGCGTGGCTAAAGTCGCCGCAGTATTTCTCACAAGAATCCCTAGAGGTGCAGCCTCCAGGCATCCGGCCTCCAGATTTTATGTAAGATAAAACTTTCTCGCCCTCATCAACATTTTTATCCTTAAACCCGCGTTCCTTGGCAAAGGTTATACAGGCTTCAATGTTATTAATATTGCGGCAGAAAGATTCACACTCTCCAGGAGACCTGCAACCGCCAGGACCCTCGCCCCTCTCAATGTTGCCTCTAAACTTCTCCGCCCTGTCTGCTTCATCTTTATTCATGAGCCCACGGTCTTTGGCAAATTTGATGCAGGCTGGCATATTGCCCGGAGCATTGCAGTAGTCACGGCAGGCATCTTTGGAGATACAGTTACCCAGTTCAGCAACCGGAAAAGTAATGCCGGCGGCTGTTACTTGGGCGTCGCTCGGTCCGGCAGTCGTTTGTGCGTAAGCAACAATAGTAAACGAAACAAGAAGCCCGGAGAGTAAAATAGCAAAGGCGATGGCTGAATTGAAGTTTAACGATCTAACCATTATTGAAAGGGATTTTTATAAATATCCTGAATAGGATTAGGAACCGGAGCGACGGTCTCCGGCAGCTTGTTTTGAATCGGATTTTGGGCTTTTTCCAACAGGCCACTGCCTAAATCGGCTTTGGAGGCCTCTTCTTGGGTAAGCGGAACTGGAGTCGGAACCGTAGCAATCGGCTTCCCATACCTCTGCCAGGCAAAGTAACCGGCAGTAGCTAAGGCGCCGAGAACAACAATGCCGAGGGCTATTTCTAATATCTTGGCTTTTGAAAGGGTTTCCATCTTTCCAAATTGTACCATTTTAATTAGAATGAGCGGAGAACTTATTAACAAGGCACCCATAGCTCAATTGGCAGAGCAGCGCCCTCTTAAGGCGA
>CAZSQQ010000015.1:0-6948 GCA_964609135.1 uncultured Candidatus Saccharibacteria bacterium | reverse complement strand
TGGTGCGCGCTTAAGGGATTGAACCTTAGACCTTCTCGGTGTAAACGAGACGCTCTACCACTGAGCTAAGCGCGCATAAACTTTAATTACTGTCTCTAATTATTTCTTCAATTTATAAAAAAGAATACGCGGGGGTCCGCCCGGACCCCCGCGTATCACGAGGTGGGGAAGGGGATGACTAGACCTTGACCATCGTCCCGATAGGGACGAGGTTCTGGTTGGTGACCACGAACCCCGGGATTTCCTCGAGCGTCACGAGCTGGTACCAGTACGCGCCGAGAAGGCCGGCGCCGCCGTAGAACCTGGGTTCTACGGTCGCGACGGTGAAGGTTCGCCGTGTGTCGATCTGTCGCTCTTCCATGAGATCTGAGAAATCCTCCGGGGCTCTGAACTGCACCTTGTCGCGCGGCTTGAGACGGGAACCGCGGAATTCCATGTCCACTTGGACAACCTCCCAATATTTGATGAGTTTGATGAGCTGGAATAATCAGTCTTATAAGGAAGACTACAACATTTTTATCTGAAAGTCAATTTTTGATGTGGGCCAGGATGGACTCGAACCATCGATCCACGTCTTATAAGGGCGTTGCTTTAGCCGCTAAGCTACTGGCCCGATTCTCAAAAATTGTACCTGACTCAAATGTCGCGTCAACAAAATTCGCCACGGACGCAGACTGCGCCGTGGCGATTTCTCACCTCCTATCGCTTGCGGAATTCGATGGTGTTGTCATGGACCTTCGGTATGTCGAGGTGTTCGACGCCCGGACCGTAGGTCTGCCTGGGGAGTTGCTCCGCCCAGACCATTCTCATCCCCGGGTGAAGATGAGAGGAGTTCTTGAGCCCCCTCAGTTCCCGGTCGACTCGCTCGATGAACCAATGAGTCTTCGTTTTCCCGTCGATTTCGACCTCATAGCCCGTGAAGTACATGCGTACGCGGAAACGAGGTCCGTGGAACTCGATCACGCGCTTCATGGTCTTTGCGCGGCCGAACTTTTGGAATGAGCTGGGAAGCGGTTGCCAGTCGCCGTATTCGATGGGGGTGGGATTCATAAAGTCCCAAGTAGTCTTGGGTATCTCACCCCGTTCCATGAGGCGCCCCAGTTCCAGGATCGCGAGACAGGCCGAGTCGGTGAAGTGCGTGGAATGACCCATCTTACCCTCCTTTCTGCCTTAAAGGCAGGTCACCTCCTTCCCCGGAGTGGGTTTCCCGAGAGAAGGCGAAAGAACCGTTTTGGAGTTTAAACCAAACAGCTATCGGTTTCAAACCCGCCTGGCGGCAGGCAGGTTGAAGGGTTTCACAAGCGCGTAGAATTCTTCGCTCTCTAAGGTTTCTTTTTCAAGCAGGGCCTTGGCAATTTTGGTTAAGGCGTCCCGCTTGGAGGAAATTATTTTGGTGGCGGCTTTATAAGCGCGGTCAATGAAGGCCCGCACCTCCGCATCGATTTGAGTTGCAACCGCATCGGAATAATTTTTTTCTGTCGCTATCTCGCGCCCCAGGAAAATCAGTTCTTCGGTGTTGCCGAAAGTCATCGGCCCCATTTTCTCACTCATGCCGTAACGGGTAACCAAGAGGCGCGCCAGATTGGTTGCCTCTTTCAAATCATTGGAGGCGCCGGTTGTGATATCTTTAAATATTATTTTCTCTGATGCGTGGCCGCCCAAGGCGACTGCCAAATCAGCCAAGAATTGTGAGCGGGTTTTGAGCCGTTGATCTTCGAGAGGCAGTTTCAGGGTGTAGCCGCCGGCGCGTCCGCGGCTAATGATAGAAACCTTATGAACGGGATCTGAATCTTTGAGGCTCGCGGCTACCAGCGCGTGCCCCGCTTCGTGATAGGCGGTGATTCCCCTTTCTTTATCGGAAATCAATCTGCTCTTTCTTGCCGGACCCAAGATTACTTTCTCAATTGATTCATAAAGCTGTGATTGGCCCACAGATTTTTTCTTCTCTTGGACGGCCAGGATAGCCGCTTCGTTAATCAGGTTTGCGAGATCGGCTCCGGAGAATCCCGGTGTCCTCGTTGCCACTTTCCTGAAATCAACATCTTTGTCGAGCGGCTTGTTTTTGGAATGAATATTTAATATGGCTTCACGCTCGTTAATGTCAGGCAGATCCAGAACGATTCTTCTGTCGAATCGGCCCGGGCGAAGCAGGGCTACATCTAAAACATCAGGACGATTCGTCGCGGCCAGGATTATCACCTGTGTTGTTCTGTCAAAGCCGTCCATCTCAACTAAGATTTGATTCAACGTTTGTTCGCGTTCGTCGTGGCCTCCGCCCAACCCCGCGCCTCTCTCGCGGCCGACGGCGTCAATCTCGTCAATAAAGAGGATTGAAGGGGCGGCGCGTTTGGCCGTGGCGAAAGAATCCCTTATTCTTGAGGCTCCCACTCCCACGAACATCTCGACGAATTCGGAGGCGGAAATATAGAAGAAGGGAACCTTGGCTTCGCCGGCGACGGCTCTCGCTAGCAGTGTTTTCCCGCTCCCCGGAGGGCCCATTAAAAGAACTCCGCGCGGGATTTTGGCTCCGATGTCCAAGTATTTCTTCGGTTCTTTAAGGAAATCTACGATTTCGACGAGTTCCTGTTTCGGCTCTTTCAGGCCGGCTACGTCGGCGAAAGTCACCCGTTCACCCATGTTGGTAAACATTTTTAAGTTTACCCGGCCGAAAGTGAAGGCTTGATTAATGCCGCCTCGAGCTTGCCGCATGATGAACCAAAAGATGCCGATAATGACCAAGAGCGGAAGTACTGTTGGGAGAATAACCCCGAGCCAAAAAGCGCGGCTGGTGTCGTCCTTAACTTCCAGTTTTATTTTGGATAAAGCTTCCGGGGCGACTCCGTAATTTTTCAAAGTTTCAGTGAAGCTGGCTTCGGATTCCTTCTGGGCTTGGAAAAGCGCGCCCCCTCTGGCAACCAACTCGAGTCTATTCCCGCTGACGGTGATTTTCTCAACCTCGCCGGATTTTATTTTTTCAATGACGCCTGCGACATCAAGTTTGCCGACCGGTTTTTCGTTTTGGTAGAAGAATGAGACGGCTAAGGAGAGCGAAAAAAGTATCGCTATCACCCAAAGGAAGTTTTTATAAAGCGTTTGCGTATTCATTATTGTTTTTCGATTTGCATCGCGAGCCCGCGCCCGGCGAACTTCACTTCCTGGTTTATTTTATACGGGGTCGTAATTAGTGCAAGAAATTCAGCGAGTTTCCCCCGGGCAAAATCCTGCATGGATTTTTCTCTGCCCCGGAGTACCATCACGATTACAACTTTATTGCCCTCATTCAGGAATTCTTCTAATCTTTTAAGCTTATAAGCCAAATCGTTTTTGGCCTCCTTGGGAGAAATCTGGATTTGCTTCAGTTCTTGGATTTTAACGGCTCTCCGTTGTTTTTTCAGCTCTTTTTGTTTCTCGTAGCGGAATTTGTCGAAGCTCTGGATTCTGGCGACGGGAGGCGTGGCGTTGGGGACGATTAGAATCAGGTCCAATCCCCTGCTCTCTGCTATACTCTTCGCTTCTTCGAGCGGGACCACTCCGATATTTTGACCTTGTTCGTCAATCACCCGGAGCTTGGGAGCAGTGATTCGGTTATTGATTATGAAATTATCTATGGGCTTATTATCTATTCTTTTTTTGAGTTCGACAACTTTTTGGGTTAGGCGGCAATTTTTCGTTCGCCTTCATCTTCGATTTCATCCAACTTATCCAAGAAAATTTCCAGGTGCGCTTTGGCAGCTTCTCTGTCTTCCGAATTTTCAACTTCCGACTCGATGTTTCGCCATTCAATTTGGAGGTCCGGGCTCAAGGTCGGGAAAAGCCCCCCTTTAGCTTCGAGCCTGTACATAAGTTCTTCGATTTCGAATTCGGTAGTAGGAAGTTGTTCGGGGAGCCGTTCAATCACGCCTCTATTATCGCTGTTTTAGAGTATAAATCAATATAAAAAGGAGAGGGGTGTCAGAGGCTGATGGGGGTGGGGAAGGCAGAAGGAACTAACTGATTTGATTTTATCTCGCAGAAACATTTGAGGCAACAACAAGCGGCCGTGATCCGAGGACCACGGCCGCTCTTCCGAGGGGAGGTGATGACTAGTGGTGACTGGGGACGAGCTTCGCTTCTGGTACGACGCGCGCAAGGAGCCAGTCGACCACGCTGTTCGCGACGTAGTAGACGACCCAGAAGACCACGAAGGCGGCGAGCGACGCGAGAAGCGCGGAGAAGCTGCCCCAGAGGATGTGCGTCCGAAGGCCCGCAAAGAAGATCGAGCCCACGGTCGCCGCCATTGCGAAGCCGAACGGGAAGATCCAGCCAGAAGCGAGCACGACTGAGGCAGTGTTCTCGTAGTAGCCACCGAAGATCTGGTCCTCGACGGGTACGAGCCAGCGTTCGAGCCGGCGTTCGGCTACCATGCTTCCTGCGCCAGCGAAAGCGGCGACCAAGGCCGTGAAGCCCACGACCGCCCAGATGTCGCGGAGACCGACGGTGCTCACGCCGATGTAGAGACCGTAGAGGAAGCCGAGTGCCAATACCAAGGTCCGCACGTTACACCTCCAGTATGGAAAGGAACGCGTGCCGCCGCGATTGGGATTACGGTCGGCAAGTCAGGTTGTTTTTACCATTTATTTCTAAAAATGTAAAGCGGCCGAGAGACTTGAGTCTTCGGCCGCCCGGGTACGCCGACCGCGGCTGGCTACGCTTTCACTAGGGATGTAACTCGCCCTTGCTAGTAATGATGAAGGTCGCGTTTCTGTTCTCGCAGCCTTCGGCCTTGCATGTCATTCGTGATGGCAGCTTGTCCTTGGGCGTTGGTCCATCTGGCCAGTCAGCCGAAACGAGAGGCTTTCGGCATATTGGGCAGACGGGATCTGGTTCCGGGCTCTCGTAGCACACGTGTCTATCCTCCTTATTTTTTCTAGCCTGTCTGCGCAAGCAGGGCGGGCGGGTCGGCGCTAAAAGTTATGTTGTCAAAGGACGCTAGCAAAACAAAAACTGGCCCCAGAGGAGCCAGTTTTTGCCTGCGGTGAGTCTCAAAAACTAGCTCCTACTCGGGCCAAAAAAGTAACCAAAAAAGAAAACTAGTTTCTGATTCATTAGTTAGATTATACTCTTAATACCGTATAAGTCAACAATTAACTTTCGGAAATGGATTTTAATAGTTCTTGTGCCTCAGATTTTAATACTTCATATTTGCTAGCAACTGTCGGTGTTCTAACTATGTTCAGAAACTCTTCGAGCGTCTGTTTGGCGTCTCCGGTATCGGTATGCCACTTTGAAGTAACTAGGCCCTCCGCAAAGAGGAAAGCGGGGTCATTAGTTTTCTTATACCTATCGTAAAGAAACGCTCTTACTTGTTCCACGTTTATACTAGTTTTGGGAGGTATTAGCTTGTATTTCTTTATAGCCTCATCATATTTTCCATCAGCTAAGGCTAAATAAGCATCCGAGAAGAGATGATTATGCATTCGTTGAGTATTATGTAGATAAGCGATATCGTTAAATTGCCTCGCCTTGGCTCTATCTCCCGTTAATTCCCAATAAATTGCCATTTGAATGTTTGCAAAATAGTTATTTTTATCCAATTTTATAACGCTCTCAGCATAATTTTTCATAGATTCGTAATCATTCGCCCAAAAACTCTCTTCACAAAGGCCAAGTTTGATTTGTTTTAGATTCTCTTCAACTACACCATAAGCTGGAGCCATAATGAACTGTGTTTTGAAATTGGATTTTCTAAAGAGTTCAATAAATTCTTCGAATAGTCTTTCAGATTCTTTTAGAAGCCCAAATGACGCAGCTGTATTTCCCAATACTAAAAGAGACACCGCGATGTAGTAGTCTAAAACATCGTCTTGTATTTCGAACTGGAATTTTTCTAGACCCCGTCTTATATTTTTAGCAAAAGATTGTTTTGCCAGGTCCTCGTCAGAGCCAGTTGGGTAACCAAATTCGTAAGAGAAAAGGGTTTTTAGAGAAACTACGCCCCTCCTAGTGTTTTCAGGATGCCCCCAAATTACTAGAGTCGATCCTTTTAGTGATAACTTAGTTTTTGCTTCCGCGGCCGCGTGACCAGTAAATGTAATATCTGAAGGAGCTTTAACTATTTTGATATATTTTTCTAGATTTTCCTCTCGTAACTTATTTTCCAGATTGTTTATAAAAAGGTTGTATCTACCAATAAAACTCTTTGCCGCCCCACTTAGGTTATAGGCAATTACTATATTGACTCTATCTGAAAATAATAGTGGTAGCAAGAATCTTTTTGAGGAGAAAAAAGCCCAGTACCCTAACAAGGGGATTAACAGTGCCCCCATTAGCAACAACCCCTTATTGTTCCTTAATAAATCAAACTCGTTGCTAAGCGGTGATATTATAAATAGATAAAAAACTAGGCTTAATATTGTGATTTGTAGTGAGTGAGCTCGAAAGCCTGACCAAGTATCCCAAGGCTCCTTAGTAGAAATTATACTTTTAAAAAATTCCCCTATGTTCACTTGTGGAGATGGCGGGATACTTCGACAGGCTCAGTATTCCCGCACATGACTCAATTCATCGCCAATCTCACGGTTCTTTAAATCAAGAACCCTGAGCTTGTCGAAGGGTGGAGATGGCGGGAATTGGACCCGCGTCCGAATTTTTCCTACAGAAACCTCTACAACTTAGTTCGGTTATTTAAGTTCAAAGCTTAGAGCCGAGCGAAAAACTTTGAACTCTGGCTAATAGATTTTTCCACTCACCCTTAGCCAAGGATGAGGGATAAGCTTGAAGTATTATGCCCGATTCCCAAACTCAAGCGGTCTGGGGAGGACACGAGCTTAAGCGTAAGCTAGAGCTCGATTAGGTGATAAGTTTGCACTTATCTTTTTCTGGAATTTTTAACGAGATTTCCAAGACTCGGTTGCAGTTTCGGCAGTCAAAACCCGTCGAAGCCGATCATCCCCCTAGAGCACTTTTCAT
>CAZSQQ010000014.1:0-9770 GCA_964609135.1 uncultured Candidatus Saccharibacteria bacterium | reverse complement strand
TGAGGAAAGAGAGGGGCTCGCTCCCCATCACAGCCGGCCCCTCTCACCTCACTACCCGCGGGACATACTCGTTCCATACAGCACATTAAAACTATCGCTTTCGCGCATCACGCACTCTACAGACCCCCTTATGGGTCTGTTCTTAGCTTTGTTAGTTAATTTTCAAAATCAAAAAGAGCCCGCGAGTAGACTTCTACTCCGGGCCTAGAGGGGGATTACCGCCCCCTCCGCGGTCGCTTGCGGTTCAGTCCCCCACCGAGATGATCGTTCCGTCGCAGCGAACGAGAAAGGTCTTGTCCTCGAATCCGTCCTGGCCTTGCAGAACGACGGCGTGGTTGCCGTGCTCACTGACATCGGCTTCGATCTTCCGAGGCCCGCCAGGCAGAGGGATCTCGAAAGTCTCCATCTTGGGCTGGTCTGGGCATTCGTGGGGAGCGAATGGCTCGACTTGACGGATACCGCCGTCACGCGCTCGGATCTCCAACCGCTGGTGCCGGAGGTCCCGATCGGTAAGTTTCATCGTCGTTTCCTTTCCAAAGAACTGATTACCAGCTTTATACTTTATACAATATATTGCTATAATTAGTCAAAATTTATGGATTTACCTAAAGTTTTAGTTATCTTAGGGCCAACTACTTCCGGGAAAAGTGCCTTGGCGGTAAAGTTGGCCCTTCGGCTCCCTCGATTCCACTCGGGACAAGTCGGCTCAGGGCAAGCCAAAAAGAAATATAAAATAAACGGAGCTGAAATTATTTCCGCCGACTCGCGGCAAGTCTACAAGGGTTTAGATATCGGCACCGGTAAAATCACCAAAAAAGAAATGCGAGGAGTCTCTCATCACATGCTGGATGTCGCCTCTCCCAAAAAAACTTTTACCGTTGTTCAGTATCAAAAATTAGCTAAACAAGCCATGGACAAAATCTTGAAAAAGAAAAAATTGCCGATTATTGTCGGCGGCACAGGTTTATATATTGACGCTTTAATATACGACACAAAATTCCCCAGAGTTAAACCGCAAAAAGGATTGCGTAAAAAATTGGAAAAATTAACAACTGACGAATTAGTCAAAAAATTAAAAAAACTCGACCCCAAAAGAGCCAAAAATATTGATAAGTACAATCGCCGCCGACTCATAAGAGCTTTGGAAATTGTCCTTGCAACCGGCAAACCCATCCCTTCTCTAATTTCCGCCGGGGGCGGACAAGCGCGCCTGCCCGCCTACGGCGGGAATAGGCGAATAACAAAGTTTGACATCTTAAAAATTGGCTTAAATCTTCCAAAAGAAGAATTGCAAAAGAAAATCAAAAAGAGATTGGAAGACAGATTAAAGAAGGGATTGGTCGCCGAAGTGAGAAAATTGAAAAAACAATTGGGCGGAGAAAAATTAGATAATTTTGGCTTGGAATACAGATATGTAAACAAATACCTCGATCGACAACTGACCTATGACCAGATGACAGAAAAATTACTTACAGAAATCTGGCGCTATGCCAAGCGACAGATGACTTGGTTCTCCGCCAAGGGCGGATCCGCCTCCGGCGGAAAGCGAGATAAAGAAATTAATTGGATTAAAAATCGAAAGGAGGCAGAAAAATTAGTTAAGGGATTCTTACTTAAGTAAGTCGGATAAAATTTTTTTAATCACTTCCGGGTTAGCCCTCCCTTTTGTTTTTCCCATCACCTGCCCCACTATAAATTGGGAAGCGTTCTCTTTGCCTTTCTTGTAATCCTCCACTGCCTTGGGATTTTTAGCTATTGCCTCTTTTACGAATTCTCTCACTTCCTCTTCTCCTGAAATCTGGTGAAGCCCAGCCTCCCCCACAATCGAATTCGGGTCAACGCCTGTTTCAAACATTTTCTTCAATACATCTTTGGCAACCCGGGAAGAAACCTGATTCTTGCTCAACATAACCACCAATTCCGCAAAATTCTCCGGAGTAATCTTCAAACCCTCTCCGCCAAAATCTTCCCCGCCCAAGAGTCCTTTAAGGTCTGTTGTAAGATAGTTAAAAAGTAAATCTATCGGGGCGGGTTCCGATATTTCTCTCGCCTCCGAAACGGCTTCCTCGAAATATCCCGCCAAATTTTTGTCGGCAACCAAAATTTCAACCCTCTCGGCGGCAAGTCCGTATTCCTTAGCCAATCTCTTCCGTTTCTCCCCCGGCATCTCTGGAATTGATAACCGCAACTCCTCAAGTTTCTCTTTAGAAATTCTTATTGGCGGAATATCAGGTTCCGGGATGTAACGATAATCGTGCGCTTCCTCTTTGCTTCTTTGAGAGAACGTTTCTTGTTTCACGTCGTCCCACCCCCTAGTTTCCTGAATAACTTTTCCGCCCTCCTCCAAAACTTCCGTCTGGCGGTTAACTTCATAGGCAATCGCATCTTTCACGGCTCGAAACGAGTTTATGTTCTTAACTTCAACTTTTGTCCCCAAAGTTTCTCCCTTCGAAACAGAGACATTGGCCTCCACTCTCATCTCCCCTTTTTCCATGTTGGCCTCCGAAACATTCAAGTATCGGAGAATGAGCTGAAGCTCTTTCGCCATTCTCAAGGCTTCATCGGCCGAAGTTATGACCGGTTCGGTTACAAGTTCCATAAGGGGCACGCCAGAACGATTGAAATCAACTAAACTCCCGCCCTCCCTGTCATGGATTGAGCGGGCGGTGTCTTCTTCCAAATGGACCCTTGTTAACTTCACGCCGGCAATCTTGCCTCCTTTAACGAGAGGCTCATCATATTGAGAGATCTGATAACCTTTCGGCAAATCGGGATAGAAATAGCTTTTGCGGTCAAACTTTGAAAACTCCGGAATTTCTCCCCCCACCGCAAGCCCGATTCTCACAATGGAATTTATAGCTTCCCTGTTCGCGACGGGAAGCACTCCCGGATGCCCCAGACAGACGGGACAGACATTAACATTCGGATGCTTTTCATCAAGATCGTTAACCCATTCGGCATTGCTCAGTGTTAATCCTGAGCTTGCCGCAGGATTAAGGCACCCGCAGAACATTTTAGTCTTGGTATTAAGCTCGGCATGGATTTCCAATCCGATTGTCACCTTATAACCGGCCATCCTCGGTAATCTCAATTCCCATTGACTTGGCGGTTCCCATGATGATTTTTTCCGCCGCTTCGACATCATTGGCATTAAGATCAACCATTTTTTTCTCGGCAATCCGGCGCAGATCGGCCCTGCTAATTTTCCCGACCTTGGCTCTATTGGGCGTCCCGGAGCCTTTAGGAATTCCGGCTGCTTTTCTTAACAAGTCCGATGCCGGAGGAGTTTTGAGCTTAAAAGTGAAGCTTCTGTCCTCATAGATAGTGATTTCGGCGGGAACAATATCTCCGGGCGTCGCCTTGGTCGCCTCATTAAATTGCACGCAAAACTCCTGGATGTTTACTCCGTGCTGTCCCAAAGCCGGACCGATTGGGGGTGCGGGATTCGCCTTGCCTGCTTCAATTTGAAGCTTCAAAACTGTTTTAATTGGTTTTGCCATGCCAAATTTATTAAAATTTATGAACCTTTGGTGAAATAGATTTTACCATAAATTTGAGCACCCCGCACCAGTTTACGCTAAATTGACTATTTTCATAGGGGAAAAGCGAATATTGAGTTGGCTGACTTGGATGGGTCATGGTGTTCATAAAAACTGGTGCGGGGTAAGGTTTTGTTTCCAAAAATCGCTCTGATTTTTGGACAAAGCCCTTATAGCTTCTTTATCTGTAATGAATCCAGTTCGACCGCCGTGTCTCTTCCGAAAATCGGAACCATAACCTTAACGCGTCCCCGCTCCTCATCGGTCTCAACCACTTTGCCGTCATAATCTTTGAAGGGGCCGTCGGCAATCCTCACCGTTTCACCAATCTTCACCTCAAGTTTAAATTTCGGCTCTTCCCCGCCCATTCTCGACATTAAGGATTCTACTTCTTCTTGGGAGAGCGGAGTTGGATTGGCCGCATCCGACCCGACAAATCCCGTCACCCGCGGAGTGTTTCGGACCACATACCAAGAGTCCGGCGCTTTAATCATTTCGACCAAAACATACCCCGGATAAATTTTTTCCTCAATCATCACGCGCTTTTTGTTCCTCAACTTGATTTTCTTTTCCTTTGGGACAAGAACGTTAAAAATCTTGTCATTCATCTCCAGGGAATCAACCCTCTGCTTCAGGTATCGCGCCACCGCGTCCTCATACCCGGAATAAGTGTGGACCGCGTACCAGTGGCGGACGACATCTTTCTCCGGCTTCAAACGCTCGATTGTCTTGGTTTTCCTTGCCATTAGATTACAACTTTTTCAAGCAAGTATAAGAAAACGAAATCCATCGCCCCTAAGAAAAAAGCGACCGTGAGCGAAAGCAAAACCACGATTAAAACCATGCGTAATGTCGCTCTGCGGGTCGGCCAAACAACGCGTCTCAATTCTTCGCGCGATTCCTTCAAAAAAGATATGAAACTGCCAAACATTAGTATTAACTTTACCGAAAGATATTAGAAGATTTGACTCTAAATGTCCAGATTCTTTACCGAAGTCGCGTGAACCTGAATAAAATGCTTACGCGGTGCAACATCGTTACCCATCAAAACATCGAAGAGATGATCGGCACCCTTCGCGTCATCAATGGTTACGACCTTCATTGATCGTGTCTCCGGATTCATGGTTGTCTCCCAAAGCTGGCTCGCGTTCATCTCGCCCAATCCTTTGTAGCGCTGAATGTTAACGCTATCACTCTTCAGTTCCTTCAAAATCCCGTCCTTCTCGGCATCGCTGTAAGCATATCTTACAGTTTTCCCATGCTGAATCCCGTAAAGCGGCGGCTGGGCGACATAGAGATGACCATTTTCAATAACTGGCTTGAAGTACCGGTAAAAAAGCGTAAGCAAAAGCGTCCTGATATGGGCACCGTCAACGTCGGCGTCTGTCATCAAGATTATTTTGTGGTATCGGAGGCGTGAAATATCAAACTGTTCGCTTATGGCAGTACCCAAGGCAATTACCAGTGCTCTTATTTCCTTATTCAAAAGCATTTTATCGATGCGCGACTTTTCCACATTCAAAATCTTCCCCCTTAAAGGCAGTATGGCTTGCGTCCTTCTGTCTCTGGCCTGCTTGGCGGAGCCTCCCGCCGAATCTCCCTCAACGATAAAGAGTTCGGAATCTTCGGCTTTCCTCGACTGGCAATCAGCCAGCTTCCCGGGGAGGGTTAAACCATCAAGCGCGCCCTTTCGCAGAATTGTTTCTTTCGCGGCCTTGGCGGCTTGCCTGGCTTTCGCGGCCAAAATGACCTTGTCCGCCATAGCGCGCGCATCAGATGGGTGCGTCTCGAGAAAGCTTTTCAGAGCATCGCCAATCACCACCTCAACGGCGGTCCTGGCCTCGGGATTCCCAAGTTTGGCTTTGGTTTGTCCCTCAAACTGCGGATCTCGCAGCTTTATCGAAACGACGGCTGTCAGACCCTCCCTCACATCATCGCCGGTCAGGTTCTCGTCGGCCGCCTTAATGTAGTTGTTGACTCTCGCGTAATCATTCAGCGTCCTCGTTAAAGCCGATCTGAATCCCGTTAGGTGCATTCCTCCATCCGAGGTTCGAATATTGTTCGCAAAACTCAACTCCTCGGTTTCTATGCCGTCATTGTAGGTCAAAGCCGCTTCAACCATCACGCCTTGGTGCTCGCGATTGACGTAAAAGACATCTTTCTCTATAACCTCGTCGCCGTCTTCATTAAGATAGTCAATTAACGACCTTATTCCGCCGTCAAACCTGAAACCGTAATGAAAAGGAACTTCTTCTCTTTCGTCTCTGAAAACGATGCTCATGCCTTTGGTGAGATAAGCCTGTTCCCTCAAGTGATCCAGAATTCTCTTTCTGTCAAATTCAATCTTGGAAAACACTTGGGAGTCGGGAATAAATGAAACCTTGGTGCCGGTCATGCCGCACTTGCCCGACTTCTTTATATTCGCCTTGGGCTTGCCCCTCTCATATTCCTGGAAGTATTTCTCGCCGTCACGACAGACTTCGACTTTAAGCCAGGAAGATAAGGCGTTAACAACTGAAACTCCCACGCCGTGAAGACCGCCGGCAACTTTGTACGACTCACCGCCGAATTTTCCTCCGGCGTGAAGCGTGGTTAAAACCGTTTCCAGCGCCGACTTCTTTGTTTGCTTATGGACGTCAACCGGAATACCCCGTCCGTCGTCCTCGACGCTCACCAAATTATCCTTGAGCAGTCTCACCTCAATATTCTTGGCGTATCCGGCCATCGCCTCATCGATGGAGTTATCGACGACTTCCCAGATCAGGTGATGCAAGCCGTCAACTCCGGTCGAGCCGATATACATTCCCGGGCGCTTCCTAACCGGTTCCAAACCCTCCAAGACATAGATATCCTTGGCCGTATAAGATGGTTCTTTGGTTTTCTCTGCCATTTTTAGTGCGAAATTAAAGACACCTTGCCTGGTGTCTGCCAAGGCTAATTATACCAGAAAATAAGGGCCAAAACAAACTTTTTTAGCGCACTTCGAGCTTAAATTTAGCCTTTAAATACTTGACAATTTTGGCGAGCTCCGCGTTGGCTTCCCTGTCAGTCAAGGTATGGTCGTCGGAGAGGAAAACTATCCGGAAAGTGAACCTCTTTGGGTCATAGTAGTCTATTAAATCAACGTCTGACACATACTTAGGCTTAGCGGCCCATATGGCTTCCTCAACATCTCCCACCCGTTTTTCCTGCTTCAGCAAAAGCGACAAGTCGCGCATTATGCCGGGGTACTTCGGAATCGGACGATACTCATCCTCGGCGCCGACCAGACCCAATAATTTATCCAAATTTATTTCGCCAGCGGCACTATTGCCGCCAAGACGCTTTATAAATCCAATTACCGAGTGGTCTGATTCAATGCGCAGAGTTTCTCCCTCTGGCTTCATAAAGATTTCAACCAGACCCATGCGCTCCAGTAAGTTTCCCACCACGCCTTTAAGGTCCAAAAACGGCTCACCTTTAAATCTCACGGCAATCCCTAAATAGAGTTCTTCTTTTTTATCATGAAAAACCTTACCAATTTCAAATATCCGCAAAGTTTCAAAAAACTTAGAATTTTTTCCGAGGTTTTCCCTCAAGCCGTAAAGCAAATCAGTTCTCAGATATTTTTTGTCAGCCGAAATCGGATTCAAGACCTCGTAAGACCGAGATGTGCCAACAGCAACAAAAGAGGAATTGTAAAGCTCACTGAACCCGTAGCCTTGAAGAAGATTTCTCACCTTGTCTTTCAACTTCACCGGATCGTCAAGCTCGGCCGGAGCAATTCCCACAACCGGAGGAACTCCCCTCAAGCGATAGAGACCATAGAGCCTCACAACTTCTTCAACCAAATCTTCAAAAATACTGACGTCATCCCTAAGCGGAGGAACTTCGACTAAAAACGAGTCGGGAGATTTAGTTTTGGGGCTGTCCAAAATCTTAAACTCCAACCTCTTTAAGTAGTTCACGGCCTCGATTCTCTTCAAGTCCAGTCCGGAGAGGCTATTGAATTTAGGAACACTGAATTCAATTATCTTTTTCCCGGGAAGACGCGTCGAAATGTCCTTAGAATCAACAAGTTTCGCGCCCGCGAAATCCTTCAGCAAAACGGTCGCTCTATCCATCCCTATTTGGACCAAAAGCGGGCTTATATCATGAGCGAAACGAAGCGAGGCATCGGTCGCAAGCCCCAATCTTTTCGAAGTCTTATAAATGCTTACCGGATCGAAATTGGCCGACTCAACGATTATCCGCCTTGTTTTTCGGCCGACTTCCGAGTTTTTGCCGCCTTTTATCCCGGCAATCGCGAGCGCTTTCTCCTTGTCGGCGATGATGAGAGTGTCAGGATCCAATTTGAATTTATTGCCGTCTATAGCTTCAAAATGCTCGCCTGGCTTGGCTCCGCGGACATAAATCACCTTCTTATCTTTCAGGCTCACAATCTTTTCACCGTCGAAAGCATGAAGCGGCTGGCCGGTTTCAAGCATGGCGTAATTCATAATATCCACTACGGCGTTAATCGGCCGAAGTCCGCACTCTTTTAAAATTTTCTGCATCCAAGCGGGCGATGCCCCAAATTTCGGCAAGTCAAAAACGCGAGCCATATAACGGGGACACATTTTTGAGTTCTCAATTCTTACGTCAACTAACCCCCTGTCTTCCGGGAAATTAATAATTCTCAAGTCCTTGATTTGATGACGGAGATTCAATACCGCCGAGGTCTCCCTCGCCACTCCCCAGTGGGAGGCCGCGCTCGAGTAATGGTTGTGAGGGATCTCGGAATTGAAAGTGTTGCCCGCTAAACTCTCCGATTCAAATGAATGTTTGTGGAGAGCCTGAACCAGATTTTCCTTGCTTTTAATCCCCGGAACGAGCTGCCTGATTAACGTGTAAGAAAATTTCATCTTATTTCTTGAATTGCTTTGTAAACCTTAAGTCGCCCAAGTAGAAAAGCCGGATATCGGGAATGCCGTACTTAATCATAGCCAGTCTGTCGATGCCACAGCCAAAAGCAAATCCCTGCCAGTCCCGCGGATTCAAATGCGCCGCCTCAAAGACGTTGGGATGAACCATTCCCGCTCCCATCATCTCCAGCCATTTGCCGCTCCCCATTTTGATATCAACCTCGACGCTCGGTTCGGTAAAAGGGAAATAGCTCGGGCGAAAAAGAAATTCTATATCTCTCTTAAAAAACTTCTTGAAAAATGTCTCTATAACATACTTGAAATTGGCTAACGAGATGTTTTTCCCGACCATCAGCCCTTCCAATTGATAGAAATTCACTTCATGGGAGGCATCGGTCGCTTCGTACCTAAAGGTGCGCCCGGGCACGATTATCTGGAATGGCGGCTCATGCGTCTCCATAAACCTCACCTGCATGGGACTGGTATGAGTCCGCAACAGCAATTTTGGATTTTGGATTTTGGATTTTGGATTTTCTGGCTCTTTCAACCAGAATGTATCCCAAGCGTCTCTCGCCGGATGATCAGGCGGAATATTCAGCGCATCAAAGTTATAATGTTCCGTTTCAACTTCCGGCCCGTCAATCACCGAAAAATTCATCGCCGAGAAAATTTCTCTGATATCATTTTGGACTTTTGTTAAGGGATGAAGCTGTCCGAGTGTTGGTTTCTTCCCCGGACGGGTGATATCAATTTCGGGAACTGATTCGACTTGAACTTCCTTCAGCTTGAATTTAACAAATTCTTCAAGATCGCGTTTCAATTTTTGCGCTTTAGGCCCTAGGTTTCTCCTGTCGCTTACCGAAAAGTCTTTTAGAGAACGCAGAACTGAAGTCAATTTGCCTTTGCGACCGAGATACTTTATTTCAAATTCTTTGAGCTCTTTTAAGTTTTCGATTGACTCGGCTTCGCGGTAGGCTTCCCGCTCCAGTTTCTCAATATCCATCGAATCAGACTAATTATAATCAAAACGGCTTCGCTTTGACAATTAAACTCCCGAAAGTTAGAATATTCACGCGGGTAGGAGTAACGGTTGCTCGCAAGCCCCATAAGCTTGAGGTAGTAGGTTCAATTCCTACACCCGCAACACGAATTTTTCCCAAGAATTACCATGATTGGCTGAAAAATTCCCTGCCGGCAGGCAGGAGTGCCCCGCCGCAGGCGGGGCGCAATGAGCAATGGGCTTTCAGCCGCACACCAATTATGTGATTGACGGTGTAGCTCAGTGGTAGAGCAAGGGACTCATAAACCCTAGGTCGCAGGTTCAATCCCTGCCACCGTCACAGTTAAG
>CAZSQQ010000013.1:0-12241 GCA_964609135.1 uncultured Candidatus Saccharibacteria bacterium | reverse complement strand
GGAGCCGGCTTCACAATAATCTGCATACTCATTCCCGCTTCTGCGGCGCTAAGCTTGTTTAAGTTATTCAGAATTGGAAGAAAAGTATCCAAATTGGTCTCGGAAAAGGTTCTTATGGGTAACGCGAAAGAAGTTTTCTCTTGAAGATAAACTCCATCGGCCGCACCCTCGGGGACAAAGATATTGTAGTCGTCAACTCTCATAACTTCTGCCTCGCTCCAAATTCCCTGAACGGAGCGCGTGACCGATTCAACTTGTCCCTCGGGAACCGCCAGATAGAAGTTGATGTCTTCCCCGACGCTCTTAACCGCCACCTCCATGGCAAACGGCATCCCGGAATTGGAGAGGATACTGAAAAGCTGGCCCGTGGAATTTATCTCCTGAAGGGGGTTTTGATTATCCGGAGTCTTTTCTTTTTGGGGCAATCTTATAAGAAGCAGTCTTAATTCGAGAGACGAAAATAAAGCCTTACGATTCCTCTCCGCATCAAAAAACCAGAAACCAACGGTGATTAAGATCAGAAGAAGGATAACTAAGAGAAAATAAATCATTTAATTATTCCCCGCGCCTTGAATTCCTCATAAAGCTTGTCGGTCAAGGCGTCATGAAAAGCATCCAAAGTAAAAGCGCCCTCTTTCCTAGCCTCGCGAACGGCCGCGCTTATTCCTTTATGCCAGGCCAAATCAATCAGCTTTTCAACTTTGAGTTTATCTTCATCCGAATAATTTTTCATGTAACTCGGAAGAATCGGAGAAACCGCCTCGCCCTGCCCGCTCGGAACGTCCTCGCGATCGTAAACGCCGCCCTCATAAATTCTCTTTCCCAGGCTCTGTTTCAGAATCTGCCGCTCTCCGCCCTCCGCTCCCTCGCGCTTCCTAATTTCCAGCTCCAATTCTTTGATGTCGCGTTCCAGAGCGCCCTCAAAACTTTGACCAGTATTTTCAGCCATAACTTAAGTATATAAAAATCAGCTTCCGCTGGATAGGGATGATAAGTGATATTAAAAATTTTGCGCCCTCATGGGGAATCGAACCCCAGTTCGTTGGCTGAGAACCAACTGTCCTGAACCACTAGACGATGAGGGCAAGCGCAAATTTTGTTATGGCCACTACCTTGGGAGCGTCACCAGTCAGTTTAAAATGGAAAAATAAAAATGTAAACTTTATAACTTTACTTCACTTCATCGCTTTAAAGCGGTGAAGATTATTTCAGCCACTTGCCGTATTGTCGGACCAGAAGTTTCCCTGCATCTTGGGGGTTCGCCATGATCTCTAAAACGATTTTTTCCATCCTCGCCGACTGCGAACCCTTAACCAGAATGACGTCATTGCTGTGGATCAAATTCTGGACTTGGACTTTCGCCTCATCAGAATCATCAAATTCATAAATATCTTTATTGGGGAAACCGCTTTGTCTCGCGCCCTCGGCAATAAATCTGGCCTTGGCTCCAACCGTCACCAAGACATCGGCTGTCCTAGGCAACATTTTTCCAACCTCTTCGTGGGCGTAAGTCGAATATTTTCCGAGCTCGGCCATATCGCCCAAAACGGCGATTTTTCTCGGAGCATTCAAATCTCTCAAGACCTCCAAGGCGGAGGCAACCGATAAGGGAGATGCATTATAAGTGTCATCAATGATGTAACTGTCTTTGATGCCGGAAATTAGCCGGCTTCTCCCCGGGTTCCCGGGATAAAGCGCCAAACTCTCGGAGATTTTCACTAAATTAATGTCTTTGAGCAATCCGACGCAAGCGGCAGCGGCGAGAGCCAGGGCCTGTCCCCGGCCAAAGACATTTTCAATCTTTACCGGAACATAACTGCCTTGAGACTCAAGTTTGAAAGAAACGCCGATTGGAATCCCGAACTCGCTTCTATTTTCAAAATTGGTTATTCGCAAATCGGCGCCCTCTTTAAAACCGAAAGTCATAACCCTGGCCTTAGTCTCGGCGCGCATGTTGAGAACCTCCGGTTCATCGAAATCCAAGAGAGCTATTCCGCCTTCAGGAAGCGCCCTCACCAGTTTGGACTTTTCCGCGAGAACTTCTTCCCTGTCCTTGTAAAACTCAACGTGGACCGGCACATCGCCTACGGCCCCGACTACGGCGATGTCCGGCCTCGCAATACGAACCAAGTAACCAATGTCTCCCGGCTTGTCGGCCGCGTATTCCAAAACCAAAATCCTCGGATAAGGCGCTTTGAAAATAATCTGCAGAACTGCCCTTAAAAGAACTCTAGCCCAGAAAAATGGGCCGCCCGTTTTTTCATAATCGCCGAAGATGGCGAGCGGCAGTCCGATTTCATTATTCAAATTGCCTCCAGCCATTCTCACCCGAAAGCTCTGTCTCAAGAGCGTGTAAATAGCGGTTTTGGTCGAGGTTTTCCCGACACTCCCGGTTATGCCTATAACAAACGGCCTGTATCTGGCGAGGGTGAGCTTGGCCAGAAGCTTCAAAAACAACTTCAAAAATATCGGAAGACTTGCCATGGTTTATTTGTTGGTTGCTTCCAAATTGTCCGGTGGAATCTTGTAGTAGTTCAAAATAAACTGCGCCATCTCCCTGAAAGCGGGAACGACCGTTAGCGCCGCGTGCGGCCCCCCTGCTGGCTTATCGAGCTTCACCAACACGATGAACTTCGGATCATAAGCCGGAGCGAAACCGACATAGGTATCAATGACGTCCTCGGTATACCCTCCCCGCTTGAAATCCGGTACCTGGGCTGTCCCGGTTTTCCCGGCAACACCGTATCCTTTGATGGCGGCGATGCCGGCTTTGTTAACCGCCGAAATCATCATGTCAGTAACCTTTCTCGCGGCATCATTGGAAACAACTCTGCCTAATTCGTTTGGAGACTCGTCGGCATTCAAGTACGGCTTCATCATAACTCCGTGGTTGGCAATGGCTCCGATCGCGGTAACTAAACCGATTGGGGTGACAGAAACTCCCTGTCCGAAGCTGGCAGTCGCAAAATTAATTTCTCTCGAGTTTTTCTCAAGCGGCGCGAGACTCCCGGCTACTTCTCCCGGCAAATCAATTCCAGTTTTCTTTTTAAAACCGAACTTAACAAGATAATCATAGAAAAGATCATTACCCAAGGCTCGCTCGGCAAAGGCGGCGCCCGTATTTATAGATTGTTCAATAACATTAGTCATCGTCACCTGGCCGTGGGCTTTCAGATCCCAGTTGGCAATCTTTCTGCCGTTTAAAACAAGTGAACCGGTATCGTAAAATGTCGTCTCGGGAGTAATTTTCCCGGCATCGATGCCGGAGGCCATGGTAATTATCTTGAATATCGAACCCGGTTCGTAAACCGCCTGGACCGCCGGGTTTAAGAAATTTTTAATATCAAATTTACCATAATCGTTGGGATCGAAATTGGGCAGGTTTGCCATTGCTAATATCTTCCCGGTTTTCGGCTCTGCCACCATGACAGTTCCTCCCGCCCCACGGTGCTCCTCCACCAATTTCTTCAAAATTCTTTCGGCCTCAACCTGAATGTCTCTCACGATGGTGAGACGAATATCCTCTCCGTTCTTCGGCAATCGCAGTTTATCACCGTCAATTTTACCTCGGACTCCGCTCAACCTTTCGTCATAATAGGCTTCAATGCCATACCGGCCTCCGGAATCTTTTTCGCCGGAGCTCACATATCCCAAAACATGCGAAGCCGTTGTTCCCAGCGGATAAAACCTCGCCGGCTCGTATTCAACATCCACTCCCGGAATCTTGTTTTCCTTGAAAAGACTTACTTGGCGCTCCGAAGCTTTCCTTAAAACGGGTTCATAAGGATCTTCACTGTCCGAAAGCATTTTTTCCAGTTGAGAACGGTCACGGCCCGTAAGAGAGCTTAAAAATTTCACCGCTCCTTCCAAATCAGTAATTGAGCTGGGGACGGCAAAAATTGTCGGATACTCCCTGCTCAACGCCGCGGGAACCGAGCTTCCCTCGCGGTCGGAAAAATAAATATCGCCCCGCGGGGCAAGAAGATATCTTCCTGAATTGTAAATGGAGGCGGCTTGCGCCCTGTAGTATTCGACTTTCTCGATCTGGATGTTATAAAGCTTAAAAATCAGCGCCGAAAAAGCCAGACTCGCGAAAATCGTTACAACTGTGATCCTGACACCCATTGCGGATTTTTTTCCCGAACTAACCCTCTTTCTTCGGCAATATTTACAAGATTTTCGGAATCAACCAACTGGAAGAATTTGTTCTTCAGCTCAACGTTCTCGATGCGCAGTTTATCAAGCCCGGCGCGCCGTTCTTCAACATCGTGCCGCAAGCCGACAGTCTGCAGATAAGCAAAAACTGCCGCCGCGACGGCCGCAAACCCAACCAGGCTCATTAGCGCAACGAGTTTTATCAATTCTCTGTTTCTATTCGGTTGGATTATTGTCATTTGATTTCAATGGCCCTTAACTTAGCTCCACGGCTCCTGGGATTTCTCTTTACCTCTTCCCAGGCCGGCTTTACGACTTTCTTCGTTAAAATTTCCGCCATTTCTCTTCTCTCCAAATCCTTGAAAGCGCTCTTTACGATCCGATCCTCATTTGAATGGAACGAGATAATCGCGGCGCGCCCGTGGGGTACGAGGATTTCAGGCAGCTCTTGGAGCAGCTTCCTCAAGTTTCCCAACTCGCCGTTCACCAGCATCCGGAAGGCCATGAAGGTTCTGGTCGAGGGATTTATTCTCCCCCGCTCGTAGCCTTTGGGGACCGCGCCTCGGATTACGTCGGTGAGCTCTCCAACTTTCATAATCGGTTTTCTTTTTTCTCTCTCATAGATTGCTTTTCCGATCCTTTCCGCGTATCTTTCATCGCTCAAGTCCCGGATAGCGGAAACAATTTCTTCCTCTTTCATGCCTTTCAGAACTTCATAGAGCGGCTTCTCTTTTTCACTGTAGGTCATGAGAAGCGGCTCATTGGGTTTCAAAAAGCTGAAACCTCTTCCATGCCGAAGCTGGTCCGAAGAGAAACCCAAGTCAATTAGTAATCCGTCTGCTTTGTCCAACTTTCTCCGTTTGAGGATTTCGGAAAGGTTCGCATAGTTGTCGCATTGAAGAAAAATCTCTACATCTCTCGACTCTTTCTTTTTGCCCATGAACCTTTCAACCGCTTCTTTGTCCCAATCAACACCTAAGAATTTCCCGCCGGCAATTCTTCTTAAAATCTCCGCGGCGTGACCGCCTTCTCCCAAAGTGCCGTCAATGAAGAATTCTCCGGCTTGAAGGTTAAGTATGTCTATTGCTTCGTTTAAAAGAACAGGAACGTGCATTCCCGTCAGATCCCCAGCTCTCCCAACTTCTCGGCAATCTCTTCGGAGGCGCTCTCGGTCTTCGCCTTGTATTCCTTCCAGGTTGCGTCATCCCAAATCTCGAGCCGATTATAAACTCCGGTCACTTTGGCGGTTTTGTTAAGCCCGGCGTACTTTCTTAAATAGTCGGGAATTAAAATTCTTCCCTGGGCATCGAGGTCCACTTGAGCCGCCCCTGAAAGCATAAGTCTTACGAAGGCGCGAGAATTCGCCTGTGCGAGCGGGAGCTTAATTAATTTTCCGGCGAGCTCCTCCCAATCTTTGCTGGTAAAAACAAAAAGGCAGTGATCTAAACCGCGCGTGATAATGGCGCCGCCCGAAATCTGGGAACGAAATTTGGCGGGAATGGCAATCCTGCCCTTAGTATCGATGTTATGCTGAAATTCACCGATGAACATAATAAGTTGATTGCGGGGTCTCCACTTTCGCAACTTGGTCGGGGGTTGCGAAAGTGGAGACTTATCCACAGAAGTGGGCACTTATCCACATACTTATCCACATTTCCCCACTTTTCTTTAGTGTAGAGGTGGGCATATTAAAAGTCAAAAACAATAAACCCCGCCACAGGCGGGGCATGACTCAAGTATTTAAGCCACTCTTTGGATTTTAGTGGTCTTACTTATACACATTTTATTCACCTCCCACACCTAGTATAGGTTGTGGGGTAAACTTTTTATCTAAGTTCTCCCCTCACCCACCTATAAAAATCATCACTCACATTATCGATCTTGAGCGAGCCGATAAAGGGCAATGTATCACTATGCATTTTTTTTTGACTATCTTATAAACTTTATTGAAATTTTTAGGCAGTGTTTCACCAATCAAAACCGCGTCTTTACCACTCTCAATCTTTTTAGATTTCGGAGGCCAGAAATAGGCGGTTTTTAATCTGGGAAGAACGTCATAACAAGCAATAAGTCTTTTACCTAAAAGTTCCTTTCCGATTTTATCGGCTTCTTTTAAATTATTGCAATTTACCAAAACCCAGATTATTGATTTCATATCTTAGCAATCAAAATGTGGTCTTCTTGTGTCCAACCGGGGGAAGAATTGACTCTTACTCTCGTAGCTTCACCTTCTGCCCAGTGAACTCTTCCAGGCTCAACCACATAAGTGTCGCCTTCTCTAAGAAGATATTTTCTACCATCAACAAATAAATGGAGCTCGCCTTTCTCAATAAAATATGTTTCAGTTGATTTTAGATGATAATGCGGTTTGGATTCGTCAATAACGGCAATGATACTACTTATTTCTGGATGATTAGCTGTTGGTTCAACTTCGCAAATAATCTCGGAGGGATTATCCAGAGGCAGCTGAATGATATTCTTGCCGGGAAATTCTTTTTGTAAAATGGCAATAATTTCTTCTGAGTTCATTTCGGAATATAAACAACTTCGAGTTTAATTCTATCGGGGTCTTCAAAGTAAACGGCATAATACCCTTTTCCATATTGAGGATACTCTTTGGGACCACCATAGAGAACAGAGATGCGTTGCTTTTTAAGAAATGTTTTGTGAAATATATCAACCGCTTTCTCTGTGGGAACTCTAAAAGCGATATGGTTTAAACCTACTCTCTTTCTGTGGAATCCGGCTTTTGAATATTTCTTTAATGTTCTAACAATCCAGATCTCGGCAGTTTGGCATTTCCAACCGCAGACCCATTTATCTTCGTAGATTTTCCCCCAGCCAAAATATTTAGAAAGCTCGTTATAAAACGAGAGCGATTTTTTGAAATCCGAGACGTGAAATGAAATGTGATTTAGAGCGGCTTTCATTGTAATACCTTGTAGTGAAGCTGCACGGCATTTCTATTTAATTTCCTAACCCTTAATAATTTTAGCTTGGTTTCAAAGTTGTTCGGCGAAAATAATTGTATCCCCTTCCCTAGGATTATCGGTTCGACATCAAGATAAATCTCATCGATAAGACTGGCTTTCACAAATGAGGCATTGGTTTTACCGCCGCCAGCAACACAAACTTTTTTAAATCCTTTCTTCTTTAAGAAACTTATGATTTCTTCAGGACTCTTGCCCGTAAACATCATATTGGCTATTTTACCTTTAACCAATTTCTTATGTGTTAAAACTACATAAAGACAATTCTTTTGAAATTCTTTTCGCGGCATAAGGTCGTATGTCCTTCGGCCAATTATAACCGCATCCATCTTTTTAATTGAGTCCAAATAATTCCGCCAAGATGCTTTAGAAATCCAATCAACGCCGTCTTCTTTGGTGGCGATATAACCGTTAGCTGTCACGCTCATATAGAGAATAGTTTTCATAAAATTGCTCACATAACAACTCGCTTCTTAGAAGTCGCCCAAACGCCATCCAAGTCCTTATACGGAAACTGCTTTGACTGAACAGTGAGCCATTCTTCTTCAAGGTTTTCCCAGGGGAAAAGGTAGCAAACATTCGCTATCCCCTTAGTTTTACATTGCTTAGGAGTTAGGATTTTGGTTTCGTTAGTTAATCTTCCGTAAAACACAGCATCAACATAACCAATTTTCTGATACGAATAATCTATGTGGTCGGCAGCGTAAATAATTCGGCAGCTGGGAAAATTCTTCTTCAAATCTTTGGCGGCAGTAGAGGCTGTCACCCCAAAGCAATGATTGCCTTCAACTAAAAGAAATGTCGGTTTTGCGGGAAGTTTAACGTCTTTCCGCGAAAAATTCATAACTTTTCTTAATTCAGTGGTCTTACCTTTTATAAAATATCTATACTGAACTGGAATGACACGGAGTAGGTCTAGTTTGTAAGCAAGATATGTTCCTGGAAATGCGCCGCCTCTTAAAATGGGAACTACTGCATCTATCTTCAAATGATTTTTCTTAACATAATTGTTAACCTTACGATAAAGAGTCTCTAATGTCTTGGCATATTCTTGCCAAGAAAGTCTCCTAAAATCGCTTTTCCTATACTTTGATATTGTTATATAAGTCATTAAAAGTTAAGTTGCCCTTTATAAATCTACCAAGTTTTCTTTGGCGGTATTCTTATTTGTTTTTGGCAATAATTTTTATCTGTGTCACTTCGTGAAATCCATATTTACCATGCTCTCTTCCAAATCCGGAACTTTTGTAACCGCCGAATGGATCAAATGGCATTATGTAATTTGTAGCATTCACGCTCACCATGCCAGATTCAATCGCTCTTGAAACTCTATCTGCTCTATCTTTGTCTTTCGTAAATACATACGAACCTAAACCATACGCCGTTTGGTTGGCAAGCTCAATGGCTTCTTGCTCGGTCTTGAATTTTACAATCGGCAAAACCGGGCCAAATACCTCTTCTTTCCAAACCCTCATGTCTTTTGTAATACCAGTTAGCACGGTTGGCTCAAAAAATGCACCACCAAATTTTTGTTCAAGCGAATTACCGCCAGTTATAACTTTTGCACCTTTTGTCTTTGCGTCCTCAACCTGAGAAACAAGCAGATCAAGTTGTCTTTTCGCAACAAGCGGCCCAACTTCTGTTTCTTTATCCTCGGCATTGCCTATTTTTTTGTCTGAGAAAGTAGAAGCGACTTTTTTTACTACTTCATCAAACACGCTTTCATGCACAATAAGGCGTTTTAGCCCATCACAACATTGTCCCTGATTGAGTAATCTGTTGAAACAGACATTCTCAACAGCTAAATCGAGATTGGCGTCTTCAAAAATTACTCCCGGCGCAGAACCGCCCAATTCCATGACAGCCTTTATAAATTTCTTTCCTGCTAATTCGTACAGGTACTTTCCGGTTTTAGTGCTACCCGTAAAAGCAATCATATTAATGTTTTGATTGGCTAGAGCGCTTCCTACTTCTCCGGCTCCATAGACCTCGTTAAAAACTCCGTTGGGTAAGTGCTTGGTAAAAATCTCCTCAATAAGTTTTCCACTTAGCGGACATTCCTCGGAATGCTTGAAAACAACCGTATTGCCAGCAATTAAACTTTGGAGAGCGCCCCAAACAAAATTTGCGAAAGGAAAATTCCAAGGAACAATGACTGCCGAAACACCGATAGGTTCATGGAGAACTTGGTGAATTTCCTTTTCATCCTCAAAGATGGTTTCCGGGCCTAAATACTTTTCTGCATTTTCAAAATACCAATTTGCATAATCAATGGTTGCATCAAAATCAATAATAGCTTCGTTTATAGGCATGCCCATTTCTCTTGATTCCAAAAGAGTAAACTCCGTTTTCTTGCTTTTCAGATCTTCAAAAGCAGTTTTTAATAGGACTACTCTTTGGGCAACACCAAGCTCAGCCCATTTTTTCTGTGCACTTCTAGCAAGCTTAACTTTATCTTCAATTTCTTGATCTGTTGAAATATCAACTGTCCCTAGAACTTGATAGTTTGAGGGGTTAATGGATTGTAATTTCATGGACAAATGTGGGCGCATCTGGACTCGAACCAGAGACCTCTACAATGTGAATGTAGCGCTCTAACCAGCTGAGCTATGCGCCCACGAAATCAACATAAATCAAAAAGACGCCTTTTTCAACGGCGCCTTTTGATTCTTATTGGAGTTCAACCGTGGCTCCGGCTGCCTCGAGTTTTTTCTTGGCCTCCTCGGCTTCCTCTTTCTTTAATCCTTCCTTTACCATCTTCGGAGCTCCGTCAACCAAATCTTTGGCTTCCTTAAGACCCAAGTTCTGATTGATTTCTCGAACGGCTTTAATAACATTAATCTTGCTTTCGCCCGAACTCTTTAACATCACGTTGAAACTGGTTTTCTCTTCAACAGCTTCTGCGCCGCTACCTGCACCGTTTGATGCAATCGGCATCGCGGCCGAAATTCCAAACTTCTCCTCCAGAGCTTTAACCAGATCAGCGAGCTCGACAACTGTCATTTTCTCAATTTGCGAAATTAATTCGTCTTTGTTCATACTTACTTAAATAATGAATAATGCAAAACTACGAATTTATGCAAATGCCTCGAAACCTATTATTTGTAGATTCGAATGTATTTGTAATTTTGCATCGCTACTTGCGACCTTTCTCACTCAAAACATACATAAACGCTCTAAGTGGCGAAATTAAAACTCCTGCCAGTTGCGTTAGCAGAACTTCCCTGCTGGGCAACTTGCCAATTGAAATAATCAAATCAGAAGGGATAACTGATTTATTTAAAACATCCAAGCCGCCCAAAATCTTAAAACCTTCCTTATCCTTAGAGAATTGATAAACCGGACCTGCTACTCCAGAAATATCGCCTTTTACGAAAATTGTCCCGACTTGAGATTCAAACTGCTTAGGGTCGAAGTCAATGTCCCTTTCTTTAAAAACGACGTTCAAAAGTCTTTTCTTTATAACTTGAAACTTAGCCCCTGCACCTTTAAGAGTACTTCTTAGACTTCTCAAGTCCTCATTCTTGGTCTTGCTAAAATCGGTAAATATCAAAATATCGCTCTCGCCCAAGAGTTTTCTGCCTTCCGCTACTTGTTCGGTTTTCTTAGCTTTGGTTATCATGAAATCAAAAAACGGCCGAAGCCGCAGAAAAACTAGCTCCTCGGCAGGTTTTATTCCTTGGATAGATACCTGCTGTCTGCGGACTTGGATTAAATGTAATCTATCCCTCATCGCCTGTCAAATCAATCTTTAATGAGGGGAACAAAACTAAATCCTAAATGCTCTTCGGTCTCAAAAGAATCGGTCCCTGTTTTATCAACAACCATTATGCTTTGTCGGACTGGCGCCACAATCCGGCCGCCGACTTTGAGCTGCTTTTTCCATTCATAGGGAATTTCGCCTCCCGCGGCTGCGGCGACAATCTTATCGTAAGGCGCCCCGTCGGCATAGCCCCTTGAACCGTCACCCAAAACAACCTCCGCAACCCCTTTTTCAACAAAGTTATATTTGGAGATATTTTTCTCCGCCGTCACTCTTAATTCAGGAATTCTTTCGATAGCGATTATCTTGCCCTTATCTCCCACCACATAAGCTAAAAGCGCAGTCTGCCAGCCACTGCCGGAACCGACATCCAAGATTTTCTCTCCGACTTGCGGTTGCAAAAGCTCCAACATAAAAGCCACGGTAAGCGGCTGGGAAATGGTCTGGCCAAAACCTATGGGCAACGGATAATTGCCATAAGCTTCGTTTGTCAGAGACTCCGGAACAAAATCTTCCCTATCAATGTTTCTAAAAGCTTCAATAAGAAAAGGTGTCTTTAAGTAACCAGTCTTTACGAGCTCGTGAATTAGCTCGTCCTTGGTCATTACTTGGTTTTAGTTTCTTTATGAAGAGTGTGTTTGTGGCACCAGCGGCAGAACTTTTTATATTCGAGTTTACGCTCAACCTTGGCTTTATTTTTGCGCGTGTAGTAATTACGCCGATTACAAACGCTGCACTTCAACCCTATTAAATTGTCCGAAACTTTTGATTGTGCCATGTTCTTTAGAAAATTCGTGAGCCGACGCCCGGGATCGAACCGGGGACCCCGTTCTTACCAAGAACGTGCTCTGCCAACTGAGCTACGTCGGCCTGGAGCCGAGGAGAGGGATCGAACCTCCAACCTGCTGTTTACAAAACAGCTGCTCTGCCATTGAGCTACCTCGGCAAAGAGGAGTGCGCCGGGCAGGATTCGAACCTGCGTAGCCGCATGGGCGCCTGATTTACAGTCAGGTGCGATTGACCACTCCGCCACCGACGCAAGGCTTCGAGAAGTTATTATAACTTGTTCTCTTTATTATTCAACCGGCGGCTCACAAAATTGTCGGCCTTCATTATCCAGACTTTCATCCTTCTCAAAATTTTATCGCGGGATGTTTTAAAAGCCATGTCAATCCTCTCAAGCGGCAGGTTTTGAAGCCAGCGACCGATGGGAGTTTGGGAAGTATTGCTTACCGTCTCATCCTCGCCAATTCTCGGCACCGCCAAAGCAATTATATAAACAATAACGCCAAGCGATATCATGAAAACAAGTTGCAGGATTAAATCAAACATT
>CAZSQQ010000012.1:0-13432 GCA_964609135.1 uncultured Candidatus Saccharibacteria bacterium | reverse complement strand
CTTAGATTTCGTAGCGAATGAAGCGGCCGACTCTCACATTTTCCCCGACTCGAGCCACAACGCCTTTCACCAGTTCATCAATCCTGATTTTTTCGTCCTTGATGTACGGCTGTTCCAAAAGTTCTGCCAAATCTTTCGGATCCATGGCGGCAATCTGGAGGGCTAAATCGTGAGCCAGTTCCCTGAAAGGGTCGGAGCGACAGACGAAATCAGTCTCGCAGAATAACTCCAACATCACCCCGACGCGACTGTTATGAATGTAGGATTCAACAATTCCGGCATTGGCCTCGCGCGACGCTTTCTCTTGCGCTTTCACAAGCCCTCGCTCATTAATTAAAGTAATCGCCTTATCAAAATCACCAGAGGCATCTTGAAGCGCTCTTTTGCAGTCCATTACCGGAGCTCCCGTCATTTCACGGAGTTTTTGGACGTCAGTTGTTTTGAACATCGCTCCTGGCTCTCTCAACCTCCTGGGAGAGATACGACATCAGAAATTCAACGCTTTTCGCGCTTCGGGTATTCACCGGCACGGGACAGTCAGCTAAATCGGGGTCGGCGTTGGTGTTTAGGAACCCGACAACCGGTATGCCCATTCGTTTGGCTTCTCTCGCCGCTATCTCGTGAGCTTTAAGGTCAACGATTAAGACCAGAGACGGAAGCCTGTCCAACGTTTCAACGCCGCTGAAAAATTTATCCAATTTAGCCAGCTTCTCGTCGAGTAATACTCTTTCCTTCTTGGTGTATTTGTCCAAACCGCCGGAGGCTTTGTCTTCTTTGAGCTTCTTAAAGTAATTGATTCTTCCCGAAATGGTTTTGAAATTGGTAAGGGTGCCGCCCAGCCAGCGCTCGGTAACGTGGGGCAGTCCCAATCTTTCGGCCGTCGCCTTGACCGCAGACTTGACCGAGGGGGTGGTGCCGACAAGAAGCATCAAGCCGCCGGATTTCACGGCGTCCTTGATCATCAGGGCCGCTTCCTTAAGACATTCCATCGTCTTTACCAGGTCGATCACCTGAACTCCGGCACGAGTGGAAATAATATAGGGCTTGTTCTTCGGGTGGGTGCGCGGCTTGGTGTAACCGTAAAAAACACCGGCCTCCATCATGGCCTTCATTTTTTCCTCCTCGTCGGAAGTGAGCGAAGCTGCCTCTTCCGGAGCTTCAGTTTCCTCTAAAACATTTAAAGCGTCGTCGCTCGTTTTCATAAGTCGTAGAAGTATATAACTATTTCTTTTTATGTTCAACCCGCCACTTTTCTATATCTTGGTGGTTGCCTGAAAGCAAAACTCTGGGCACCGAATATCTTTTTCCCTTATGAATAAAAATTTCCGGCCTGGTATAAACCGGCACCCCCACTCCCAGTCGTTTTTCCTCCAATGATTCTATCTTTCCCAAAACGCCCTTTAATTTACGGCTGACCGCGTCAACAACGACCATGGCCGGCAGTTCACCGCCGGTTAAGACATAATTGCCGATTGAGATTTCATCGAACTTATAGCCCTTGTCTTTCAAAACTTTCTTGATTCGCTCATCAACCCCCTCATAGTGACCGGCTATTAAAACGAATCGGTTATACTTTTTGACGAGCTGCACGCTCATCTTACCGCTAAACTCCTTGCCGGCCGGAGAAAATAAAATGATTTTGCTTTTTACTTTTGATTTTTGATTTTTGATTTTGAGGGCGGATTCAATAGCTCGAATAACCGGTTCCGCTCGAATCACCATTCCCGGTCCCCCGCCGTAAGGACGATCATCTGGCCTTGTTTTGGATATAAAACCTCTTAGGTCGTGAACTCTTATTTTTATTAATCCTTTTTTCTTGGCCCGTCCGATAATTGAAGAGTTGAAATAATCTTCAAAAACATCCGGGAACAAAGTTATGATATCGAAAGTCATGCTTTTTACTGACATTTATATACAACTAATTGGGTTATAAATCAAAACCCCCGTCGGCATTGTCGAAGGGGGGTTTTGTGAATCAATCTGACTTTACCCTAAATCTTCTTTCAGATCCTCAACAATCTTCTCGACCGCTCCCGGAGTTCTCTCTTGTCTTCCGCCTTCCGGCTCTTCAATCACGAGACTTACTCGCGCATGATTCTTTCTGCCGATAATCTTCAAGAGCGAACGAATGGCGGTTACGGTCTTTCCTTCCCGGCCGATAATCTGGCCCATATCCTCCGGATGAACGTGCAAGGAGAGTCTCACTCCCATCTCATCAATCACTCTGTCAATCTTAACCTCTTCCGGGTGATCAACCAGGGATTTCACAACGAACTCCAAGAATTTCTCGTCACCTCTCTCGTCTATCATTGCTGTCAAATGCTTTACTTCCGACCTTTGCTTTCCTTCAATTTCATTCAGGACTATTTAACCTTAATAGCGATCTTCAATTTTTTCAATAATTGGGTAACCGTGGCGGTGGGGAGCGCTCCCACTCCCAGCCAATAGCCGGCTCTTTCCTTGTTAACTTCAAGTTTATCGGTTTTGGGATTATACCAGCCTAAGTCTTCGATAAATTTGCCGAGAACTTTGCTTCTCTTTTCCTGAACGACAAGGCGAAAGGATCGCTCGTGCTTCTTGCCAACGCTTTTCAATTTCAAATTTATCATGATTTAGATGCGAGTTAAATGATGCGAAAAATGAGGCACGGTGTCAACCCCACCCTAAGATTGCAGCTTCAGTGAAAGCACTTGAGACGTACCATCCGGAGACATAGTGATGCCGTACAATGCGTCAGCCACCTCCATGGTCGCGCGGTTATGAGTGATAATCACGAACTGGGTACTCCTCGCAAAATCCTTTAAGAGCTCTCCGAAGCGCCGGGCATTCCTCTCGTCAAGCGCGGCGTCAATCTCGTCCAAGACCAGGAAAGGCGGAGGGCTGACCGATATGAGCGCGAAGAGCGCGGCTGTTGAAACTAAGCTTCTCTCGCCGCCCGACAAAACTTCCAAGCCCTTGATTCTTTTCTTCGGCAAAGTGAGTTCTATCTCAACTCCCGGTTCCTCTTGAGAGTCGCCGTTCCCGTTTTCACTTTCAGCCGTTTTTGATTTTTCTTTAAGCCCCTCGCCCTCCGCTTGGCTCGTTTCAACCGGTTCAATCTTTTCCAATTGCTGAATAACCAATCTGGCCTTGCCTCCGCCGAACATCAGCCGCACAAACTTGGTGAACTCGTCGTTTATGGTCCTTACCGCCCCGGTGAACTCATGATGGATCTTATAATCAAGTTCTTTGATAAGGGCTTTCAGGTCATGAAAGGCTTTCTCAAGATCGTTAACCTGTCCCTTCAGAAAGTCATACCTTTCCTCGGTCTCTTTGGCTTCCGTGACCAGGGCCTCATCAACTTCACCGATACTCGTGAGTTCTCCCCTTAGCTTGAACATCTCGCGCCTCAAATGCTCCTCGTCCCACTCCGCTTCCCCAGACCAGTTATCGAACTCAAGCCTTGGTCTCCCGACTTCCGTGAGCTCGTAATCGATATCTTTAAGTTTCAAATCCACTCTCTCCTTGCCCAAAAGCAGGTGGTTCCTTTCGTCTCCGAGTTTTTTCAGCTTTTCTTCTTCCGCTTCCATGACCAAGAAGGCTTGCTTAAAATCTTCATTGAAGCTTTCAAGGCTGGAAGTAAAACTGCTCTCGCTCTCACCCAATTTTTCAAGCTCGACATCTATTCCTTTCAGGGTTCGAGTGAGGTCGTTAACGACTCTTTCGCGCTCGCCTTCGCCCTGGGGTGAAGATTTCTTGAAAAGATCCTGGACCAGATTCAAGATCCTCTTAATTCCTTCCCTCATATTTTCAGTTTCTCCGCTCGCCGCGAGCGACAGAGAAATCCTTTCGATTTCCTTCAAGACCCGGATCAGTTCGGCGCTTTCCAAATGGGCTTCGGTCGCGGCCAATTCAATTCTCATCTCCGCCCGTCCCAGTTCTTTTTGAAGCGCGGCTTTTTTGTCGAGAAGCGCCGATCTTTCGGATTTAATGTCTTTGATCTTCAGATTGGCCTCCGGTTCGCTTTTCTTTACGGCTTCCAAATCGCCCTTGGCCTTCTCCAGAGATTTTTCGACTCTCACAATTTCCTTAGCCAACTCCCCCAGGGCCGGTTCTATTTTTTGGGATTCCCGGGAGAGCTGCTTAAGCCTGCTCCCGTAAAAATCATCTTCCAGTTTCTTCAGTCTCGCCGAGAGCTCCTCTCTCCCCTGGTAACGGGAAATCTGCTTCCGCAAAAATCTTAAGTGAGGCTTTAGCTCGTCAATGAGGGCGTTAACTTTGTCCAAATTGACAAGGCTGTTCTTCAGTCTCCGCTTGGCGTCTTCTTTTTTAATTTGATATTCTTTAAGTCCCAGAATTTCCTCGATCATCAGGCGGCGCTCAAGAGGTGTAGCTTTTATAAAAACATCGCTCTCGCCCTGGCCCACCACATTCAAACCCCTGGCACCCAATCTCGACTTAGCAAAGAAGTCAATGATGTCTTTAAGTCTCACCTCGGCTTTATTCAAGAAAAACTGCGAGATACCGTCGCGGCTAACTTTCCTCGAAATCGAAACTTCTTTGAAATCAACTTGAAAGAATCCCGAAGAATTATCAAAAAATAAACTTGCTTGAGCCTGTCCCAAACGAGGCTTGGCCTCGGAGCCCGCAAAAATCAAATCTTCAACCTTGGCGCCTCTTAAATTCCTCGCTTCCCTTTCCCCCAAAAGCCATCTCACGCCGTCAGTGACATTGGATTTGCCCGAGCCGTTGGGGCCCACAATGGCCGTTATCCCGCCGGGAAACTCAAATGCCACCTTATCGGCAAACGACTTGAAGCCTTGAAGTTCCAGACGCTTGAGAAACATGGGTTTTAAGATTCAAGAACTCTCAAAAGTCTCTCTGCCGCCTCAAGTTCCGCTTCCTGCTTGGACGCTCCCAAACCCTTCGATTTCAGTTCATCCCCAAAATAAAGTCCGACGGTAAAAGTTCTCTCGTGCGCGGGACCCGATTCGTCGAGCACCCTATAGGAAGGAGTAACGGCATAGTCCTCTTGGGCAATTTCCTGAACCAGGCTCTTTGGATCCTTGCCGCCGGATGCAACCACTTTGCCCAAATGCGGCATTATAAATTTATTCACAAATTTTTTCGCCTGCTCGTAACCCTGGTCCAAATAAATTCCGCCAATCAAGGCTTCGACGGCGTTCGCCGCAATCGCTTCCCGCCCGCGACCGTTCCAATCCCGCGCCTCGCCTTTCGAGACCAGGAGCTCCCGATCAAGTCCGATCTCTTCGGCAACGCCGGTCAACATTTTGGAATTTACCAGCGCCGCGCGATAAAGAGTGAGCTCACCCTCTTCTTTGTCGGGGAGGCGAGCAAACAACTCTTCCGTCACGATGAGTTCCAAAACCGCATCCCCCAAAAATTCCAATCTCTCGTTGTTCCTGAATTTCCAGGTCGGATTCTCGTTAAGATACGAACGGTGAGTGACGGCTTCCTTCAGCAGTTCTTCATGCTTGAACTTAAAACCGATTTTTTCCTGCAACCCTTTCAGATCCATAACTAATTAATCTTTCTTTTCTTCTTCTTTCTTATCCGGTTCCCCCATCTGCCGGTAAACCGTCCCCAGCACACCGTTAATAAACTTGCCTGAATTCTGTCCGCCGTAGGTTTTGGCGAGCTCAATGGCTTCGTTAATGGCCACTCGCGGCGGCACCTCTTTGCGGTTCCCGAACAAAAGCTCGTACAAACCAATGCGGAGAACGTTCCGATCGACAACTGACAGCTGACTTACCGGCCACTCGGGAGCGGAGGCGCCTATGATTTTATCCAACTCATCCGTTTTGGAGATGACGCTCTTCACTAAATTCTCCACAAATTCAGGTTCGCTAAAGCCGGGAGCAAACTCCTCGATATTTCGCCTAATTACCTCGTCTAAATCAAGTTCACGATTGTAAAAGTCCCACTCGTAAAGGGACTGGAGCGCTATGCCTCTACCTAACTGCCTTACCGCCATATCTTCCGCATTGAGAACAAGCTCTGTGGGGCAAAGTTGGGGCCTGGCAATTCGGACAGACGGAGAGCGTGAGCGGCTTTTTCGCCAAGTGACTCCGGCGCCTCCCGACTTTCGACTTAGTATGATGTTTAACAGGTACGCCTCCCATAAAATTCAAAACTCAAAAATCAAAATGCAAAACCTTATTTTCTCTTTGTTTTAAACTTTGAACTTTGAGCTCTCTCGTCAATCTTAGTGTATTTCGTGAGGAAGGTCAACCGATGAACGTCGCAGGGGCCGTGGCGGCGGACGGCGCGGATATGATCTTTGGTTCCGTAACCCTTGTGAAGGTTGAATTTATATACCGGGTAATCTTTGTGAAGCTTAACCATATAGCGATCCCTGGTCACCTTGGCAACAATCGAGGCCAACTTGATGGCGTTGAATTTTTCATCGCCTCTAATAATCGTACGAATTTCTTTGGGTTTGGATTTTAGATTTTTCGCAAGATACAGGCCCCCGTCCATGAGAATTTTATAATCTTTGACGCCGAAACCTGACTTCCTTTCCAGTATTCCCAAGGCGCGCGACGCGGCAACGTTCGCGGCTTTGCTTATGTTTATTCTTTCTATTCTCCTCGGATAAACTCTCGAGGTTGCGTAGAGGATTTCCGCCCTGTTTTTCACGTATTCAAACCAGAGTTCACGCGAGCGAGGCGTAAGTTTCTTTGAATCTTTAAGCGGAACCGAGAAGCGGCGTCCTTTGGTCGTAAAATTACTGGGGAGTATGACGGCGGCGACCACAACCGGCCCGGCCAAAGCGCCTCGGCCCACTTCATCGACCCCGATAATAGACATAAGACTACTATACTATAGAATATAGCCGTATGCGTTTCGTTCATCTTCACACTCACTCACATTATTCTCTCTTGGACGGCCTCTCAAAAATTGAGGATCTCGTAGCTCGCACTAAAGAGTTGGGCATGGATGCCTTGGCTATTACCGACCACGGCAATCTTTACGGTTCGGTGGAATTTTTCAAAAAAGCCAAAGCCGCGGGAGTGAAACCCATAATCGGCGCCGAACTTTATCTCGCTAAAAATTCCCGCCTTTCGAAAAATCCTAAAGTCGACAACGTCCGCTACCACTTGACCGTATTGGTCAAGAATCAGCGGGGCTACGAGAATCTCTGCGAGCTAATAACCAAATCTCACCTTGAAGGCTTCTATTACAAGCCGAGAATAGACAAAGAACTTTTGGAAAAACATAAGGAAGGACTCATCGTCCTCTCCGGATGTTTTTCCGGTGAAATCGCAAAACTTTTGATTCAGGGGAATGACGAGGAGGCGGAGTCGGTCGCGCGATACTACCAAGAACTTTTTGGTGAAAATTATTATCTTGAAATCCAACCGCACGCGCCGCAAATTCATTCCCGGCTTATCGAATTGGGGAAGAAATTAAACATCCCGCTCGTTGCCACACAGGATTCTCACTATTTAAAAAAGGAAGACGCTCCCATCCATGAAATACTTTTGGCCATCCAAACCAACGGCCGGCTTGATGACGAGGAAAGATTTTCTTTCCGCGAGTTTGACTGCTCTCTTCTTTCTCCCGAAGAAATGTCCGAAATTTTTAAGAGTCTCCCGGAGGCAATCGAGAATACGGGAATCATTGCCGACAAATGTGAATTTAAATTCGAATTTGGCAGAGTCCATCTCCCGTCTTTCACACTGCCGGAAGGATTTTCCTCGAGCGACGCTTATTTAAAGGAGCTCGCAACGTCAAAGCTCAAGGACCGCTTTCCAAAAATAACCGGGGAAGTTAAAGAAAGGCTTGATTATGAGCTTGGTGTGATTGAGAAGACCGGTTTTGCCGACTATTTCTTGATAGTCCAGGACTTTGTGAACTGGGCGAAGCGTCACGGCATTGTCGTAGGTCCCGGGCGGGGTTCGGCCGCCGGGAGCCTTGTTTCCTACGTTTTGGGCATTACCGGCGTTGACCCCCTTAAATACGACCTGATTTTCGAGAGATTCTTGAACCCGGACAGGATCTCCATGCCTGATATAGACCTTGATTTTGCCGATGACCGCCGCGATGAAGTCCTGGGATATATCAAAGACACTTACGGAGAAGAGCGAGTTTCCCAAATCATAACTTTTGGAACGATGGCCGCGCGCGCCTCGGTCAGGGACGCGGGACGCGCTATGGGACTTCCCTATTCATTCTGCGATGAAATCGCGAAATTAATTCCCTTCCAGCCGAACATGGGGGAATCCGACAGATTGCTGGAACAATATTTGAAACACGTTCCGGAACTTAAAAAACGTTATGGGGAGGACGCCCAGGCCAAAAAATTGCTCGACGCGGCGATCTCGCTTGAAGGCGTGGCTCGTCACGCTTCGGTCCATGCCTGCGGAGTCGTTATCTCCAAAGAACCGCTGGTAAAATATCTGCCGCTGCAACGTGCCCCCCAAAATGACCAAGACGTCATTACTCAAATCGAATTCACCGGCGTTGAGGACCTGGGACTTTTGAAAATCGATTTGCTCGGCCTTCGAAACCTGACCATCATCGAGGAAACGGTGAAACTCGTGAAAGAAATGCGGGACGCAGATGTGAAAATCGAAAGTATTCCCCTGGATGACAAAAAGACCTATGAATTTTTGCAGCATGGGGAAACTACCGGAGTTTTCCAATTTGAATCGTCGGGCATGCGCCGTTATATGAAGGATATCAAGCCGAAAGAGCTTGAGGATTTGACGGTGCTGGTCGCTCTTTACCGCCCGGGACCCATGGAACTTATACCCTCTTTCATCAACAGGAAGTCCGGCCGGGAGAAAGTTACCTATCTTCATCCGAAATTGGAGCCAATCCTAAAAAACACCTACGGCATCATGATCTATCAGGAACAGCTCCTCGAGATGGTTAGAGCCATGGCAGGCTTCACTTTGGCCGAAGCCGATGTCTTGAGGAAGGCGGTCGGCAAAAAGATAAGAAGACTTCTCCAGGGTGAGAAGGAAAAATTCTACGCCGGCTGCGAGAAAAATGGCGTTCCTCCCGCGATTACCGAAAAGCTCTGGAAACTGATCGAACCCTTCGACCGATATGGATTTAACCGCGCCCACGCCGTCTGCTACGCCCTTATTGGCTACCAAACGGCCTACCTAAAGGCCAATTATCCGGTTGAGTTCATGACGGCGCTCTTGAATAACAGCTCCGGGGACGTGGATCGGGTTGCTTACATCATTGAGGAAGCCAATAAAATCGGCATTGAAGTTTTGCCCCCGGACGTGAACAAAAGCGTCAGTTCTTTTATACCTGAAGAAAAAAATATCCGCTTCGGCCTTTTGGCCATCAAGAACGTTGGCTCAAATATCACCGAAGTTATTGTAAATGAACGGCTCCGGGGGGGACCTTACCAGAATCTTGCGGATTTCGTAACGAGAATTGACGACCGCGACCTCAATAAAAAATCCATGGAGTCTTTGGTTAAAAGCGGCGCCCTGGACTCGCTTGGCACTGAAAGGCTGACGGTTATCAACAATCTTGATAATGTCTTGAAGGTCGCGCACGGGGCGAGTAAATCAAACCACACAACTCAATCCAATCTCTTCGGAGGCGTTCCAAAATTAAGTTTGAAGCTTACTCCCTCGGAGCCCGCCACAAAAACCGAACGATTGGCTTGGGAAAAAGAACTCTTGGGGCTTTATGTAACCGAGCACCCCCTAAAGGAACTTGTCGGGGGGAAAGACCTGCAGGACGCCTCCCCCGTCGGTGAAATATCCAAAGAAACGAGCGAGCGAAAAACTTTGAAGACTTACGGCGTGATTTCGAAAATCCAGAGGGTCGCGACCAAAACCGGCAGCCAAATGCTTTTTGCAACAATCGAAGACTTGAGCGATACTATAGAAGTATTGGTTTTCTCGGAACTCTTAAATAAGGATCCGTCTGTTTGGAAAGAAGGCAACATTGTGAAAATTATCGGGCGAATCTCAAGAAGGAACGGTGAACCGAAACTGATATGCAACGAAGTAAGAAAGCTCCCAGCCTAGATTCTGTAAGGCATTCCCTAGCCCATCTTTTGGCGGCATCGGTTTTAAAAAAATATCCCAAAGCCAAACTAGGAATAGGCCCGACCATAGAAAACGGCTTTTATTACGATTTCCAAAAATCCGAGGGTTTTACTCCGGAAGATTTGAAAGATTTCGAGCGGGAAATGCGGAAACTTATTAGTATGAGGCTCCCCTTCTCCGGGAAGAAAGTCACCCCAGCGGAGGCCAAAAAAACTTTTAAGAACCAGCTATTCAAGCTCGACTTAATCAAAGAACTGGTAAGAGAGAAAAAACCTTTGACTATTTATCGAACAGGCGGGGTTTTCATGGACCTTTGTAAGGGCGGTCATGTTAAAAATACTTCGGAAATAAATCCGGAAGCTTTCAAGCTGACCAAAATTGCCGGCGCCTATTGGCGGGGTGATGAAAAGAAACCCCAACTTCAGAGGATTTACGGCTTGGCCTTTGCCAGTAAAAAAGAACTGGACGAATACTTGAAAATGCAAGAAGAGGCCAAAAAGCGAGATCACAAAAAACTTGGCGTGGATTTGGACTTATTTACTTTTTCAGAGCTAGTGGGGTCAGGCTTACCGCTATTTACCCCCAAAGGCACAATAATGAGAGACATCTTAGATGATTTTCTCTGGTCATTACGTGAGAAGCGTGGCTACCAAAGAGTGGATATACCGCATATAGCAAAAAAGGAACTCTATCAAACTAGCGGCCACTGGGACAAATTTGGAAATGAACTATTTCGAATAACCTCGCGTGAAGGGCACGAGTTTGCCTTAAAGCCCATGAACTGTCCGCACCACATACAAATTTTCGCGCGCAAAAAGTGGAGCTTCCGGGAATTGCCCCAGCGCTACGCCTCGACCACCAAAATCTATCGCGATGAGCAGACCGGAGAGCTTTCAGGATTAGTTCGGGTTCGCTCCATTACCCAAGATGACGCGCATGTATTTTGCAATATGGCTAAGACAGAAAGTGAGCTTAAAATTATTTGGGAAATAGTTCATGAATTTTACGAAGCTTTCAACTTGCCTTTGAAACTGCGATTATCGCTAAGCGATCCAAAGCAGCCGAAAAAATACTTGGGCGACCAAAAGCTGTGGAAAGATGCCGAAGCTATCTTGCGCAGGGTCGCTAAAGAAAGAGGGGGTAAGTATTTCGAAGCCAAAGGTGAGGCGGCCTTTTACGGGCCAAAATTAGATTTTATGGCGACCGACTCCCTGGGACGGGAGTGGCAGGTAGCCACAATCCAGCTCGATTTGAATATGCCCAAGCGCTTCAACCTCACCTTTACCAATGATAAGGGCACGCAAAGCCCTGTTTTCATGATTCACGCCGCCATTATGGGTTCGATTGAAAGGTTCTTATCAGTCCTAATCGAGCACTACGCCGGCGCCTTCCCGTTATGGCTGGCACCGGTACAAGTAGCGATAATTCCAGTCAGTGAAAAATTCGAAAAATACGGGGAGCACGTTGCTAACGAGCTAAGAGCTAACGAGCTAAGAGTTGAAGTCAGTGACTCCAACGAAACTTTGGGTAAAAGAATCCGCGAGGGCGAACTCCAAAAAATCCCCTATTTGGTTGTTGTGGGCGACCGCGAAATGAAATCAAAAACTATTACCGTAAGGAAAAGAGGTAGCAAAGATTTGAAGGAATTTAAGCTCGAGAAATTCTTGGAGAATCTTAAAGAAGAAATTAAGAGTAGAAGTTAGGCTCAATTTAAATCAAGATCTGGCAACTATAGATATAAACATGGATATAAACGCAAAAGAACTCGAAGAATATCTTAAGTCTGCCCTAGAAGCCATTAATAGAGGGGTTGAAGGAAATGGCAAATTTAGAATAAATGAACCTATAGAATTTAATCTTGCAGTTACGAATGTAGAAGGGGGCGAAGGTGGCTTAAAGATTTATATCGCGAATGCAAAAGCTGAATTTAAATCAGAGCAAATCAGTCATATAAAAATCGTGGTTCAGCCAGATAGAAGAAGTGAAGCGAAGGTATTTGGTAAGGCGAGTCCCCTCACCCCGTCGGGATGATTTAAGTTAACTGTAAAAATAGATTCTACATCGTTCAACATTCACAGCACTATGGAAAAATTTATCAAGACAAATAGAATATTAATTATAGGAGTAGTTTTTCTGGCATTTCTTTTTTATTGGTATGAGTGGCGACCGACAGAAATCAAAAAGAGATGCAATGAAATCGCTATACAAAATGCAACGAAGGGTGCTTCACTTCACAGAGACCAAAATTACAAAATTGAATATGAAGTGTGTCTTAGAAGTAATGGAGTCTGATCTATTTTATCGAGATGACATAATTATTACAAGATTTAATTCATGCGCTTAATCCGTCAGCTAACCACGGTAGCAGCAATTGAATTGCTACAGACCAGGGGAAGCTGTAATCAAGAAGAAAAAGATTGGTCAAGAGATACAGTTAATGATTATATTAAGCACGGTCGTTCTTATTTCTATGATGTCGTCTTAAATTCAAAAAAAGAAATTATGGAATTAATACCTATAGGGTGCCAAAATATCCAAAAATCAGATAATTTATTTAAGAGCATTAGGGACAATGGGTATGATATAAATAGCTATCTATTCTTGCGGGACTTGAATCAGGGCGAAAACGGTTACTTTTATGTTGAAAATGGGAAGCATCGAATAGAGGCATTAAGAAAGCTATTATCAGAAAATGAAAAACCTATACTAGTGCCAGCAGTTATCGCGCTCAAACATCCTTTGAATTCTACAATTTCGTTATGAATTTTCTGAAAGGCTTTTTTGAGGGATTACATGAAAGGCAGGTAAAATTTTTTGCGAGGGGGTTAAGTGATGCTATGTCTTTATCGGCATTAGTTGCCAAGCGAAAATACCCTAACTTAGATTATTATTCCGATTATGCTAAGTTGGCTCTAGAAACTAGACTGGGATGGAAAAGGGTAGGTGATAAATTGTTTCAATATAAAAATGGAGTTAATTTTACTATCGATGTAGATCAGAGTTTATACGATGTTATACAAGAAATTCTGGTAATTGAGTTGCTGGAAACACTAAAGGAGCTCCCAATAGAAAAACGCATGAAATTAATAAGTGTTGCTTCTGATGAGATTGCTAAATATTATTCAAAATAATTTATAAGTTCCCGACCGAGATGGTTCGACTTCGGGCATTCGACCAAGCCCAGCCGAGGCCCTCACCACGAGCGGGTCATTCACTCCTGCCTGCGCAGGCAGGCCCCTATTTTGACTGTAAAGAAAGTCTTATAATAACTCCGTATATTTGGTTCTAAACCGAGGTACATAGCAATAACAAATGGATTTTATAACAATACTAGGCTTTGTAGCGGGAATTCTAACTACTACTTCTTTCTTGCCACAAGTTATCAAAAGCTGGAAAACGGAAGAGAC
>CAZSQQ010000011.1:11619-13866 GCA_964609135.1 uncultured Candidatus Saccharibacteria bacterium | reverse complement strand
AGATTGTATCTGTAGAGTTCGGCAAGGGCTAAATAAAGCTGCGGCTCGTCAGGGAAATTCTTCACTCCGTCGCGATAAGCGCTCTCCGCCTCATTGTATTTTTTAGCGAGCTTTTCTACATTCCCCAAATTCAGCCAAAAAACATATGGTTCGACTTGGCTCACCACAAGATGGGTGGCACTCACATCGAAATTCTCGGTGGCCCTTCTATAGACGTCAGCCGAGAAGTCGTACCAAACAAGCTCATTCGTCAATGGTTCGGCTGTGCTCACCATTGACCCTGAGCCTGCCGAATTGGCCAAATCCCCCAGCGATTTCCAGGCCAGTCCGGCATTAAGGTAAGCTTCAAAGTCCTGGGGAGACTTTAAAATCGCATTCTCATATTTTATTCCGTCGTCATAGTATTTCGCCAAAGCGAGGTCGCTCGGGCGCGGTGGAAGCTTGCTTGAATCAAATGGTTCGGCTTGCCTCACCACAGGCGACGTTGCTTGTGGAGCAACCATTAAACTTCCTGGCTCTTTGGGGGGCGATTGCCTCGAGTAAACAAAATAAAAAATACCGGAACTCAAAATGACAACTCCAGCAATTAAAACTATTAAAAGTTCTTTGCCTATTTTCACGTCCTTCATATTAACACAACTCGTCAGTTCAGCGATCGCAAGATTGACGATAAATATCTTTTATACTTGCCTAAAGCAAAGCCCCGCCTGTCCATGGACAGGCGGGGCTTTTGCCGTATCGGTTCAGAGCTCAAGGATCTCTTAGCCGATTTTAGGACTAGTAGCTAAGAGTGGCTGTGATCGGAGATGAACCGTTGAACCACGTAATCGGGCTCGTTGCGGTTACACCCTGATCCCACCATCTGAAGTTACCAGCTGATGAGTTGTTGCCCAGGGTCAAGCTGTACGACACGTTGTCCGTTGAAGTGTCCGGGTCTCTTACAAGAGTTGAAGAGTTCACGAACAAGTCAAAGACTTGTGCCACAGCGCCAATGTTCTGGTTGGCGCTAAAGAAGAGCTTGGTTGTAGTAGCTGTGTCCTGCGCGGTGCCAGCTATGTAGCCGGTGGCTCTTACTGTTCCGCCTGAATCCTTCAATTGGAATACCAATCCTTGCGCCTGAGCTACTAGCTTGCCGGTTATATCGTAAACGATTGAATCGTTGTAGAAGTTAATCTGGTCAAGCCTGATAACTCCGTCCGCAGTCATGGCGGCGCTTGTGAGTCCGTATGAGGTTACAGCATCTCTTTGAGCAGTTGTATTGCCCCAAGCCGCGTCAACAAATGTCCAGGTGTTAGCAGATAACGCCGGGACGTTAATACCCGTGCCTGACGTTGTCGTCAGTGTGGCGTCTGCCTCTGAAACATGGAAGACGAGGTCGTTCGCAGACTCGGCGGTTGACGATCTAACCCAGAAGCTAACTCTCGAAGTACCGCTTAAATCAGCAGCGGCAGACGGAGCGAACCCAGCCTTGGTTAAGGACTGTCCGCCGGTAGGAGTAAAGCTGACAGAAGTACCGTCAACTTGGTTAGTGGTGTCTGTCCCGACGGTGATCGTCGCGTCATTGTCCGCGCCGAAGAAGAGAGTTGTAGCGTCGGCGGCGTTATTTGTCACGGCTCTGAACTGCGCGTCCTGCGAGGATGTGCCAGTCAAAGTTAGGCTGGCGACTCTGTCGTTCGCGCCTCTGCCGTGGGTGCAAGTGCTGTTACCGCAAGCCAGCGCCGCGGACAATGTGGTCCTGTATTGGAACTGGGCATTGGCAGTCTTAGCGCCTGTGCTTGTTGTGAGAGCGAAGTTGCCTGATTCACCTCTGGCAATCATTGTGTCAGACGCGACACCGGTGATTGTCGTTGGGACGTCAACCTTCATGGTTACGGAACCGCCTGCTGTCGCGCCGTTAGCGAACGAAGTGGCGTCCGCCTTTAGGGTGACAAGCTTGCTACCGCCCTTTGTTATCGTGAACATCGGGCTGCCGACCGCGGAACCAAAGGTTCCCGTGCCGCTGGTAGCGGCGCCTAAAGCAGGAACGGTCGCTCCAACTTGAACTCCATCAACGAAGAGCTTCAAGTTCGAGACGTTACCGCCGTTGGCATTGCCTGAAGCGTCAGTCACGATGACCTGATAAACCCTTAGGTCCTCGGTAGTGTTGGCTTCAAACTTCCAAATCGCCAAAGTCCTGTCGGTCGCTCCCATCACCAATTGGGTTACAACCGGGGTAGACGAGTCAACGGTTACGCTCAAAGTGCCGGC
>CAZSQQ010000011.1:9241-11519 GCA_964609135.1 uncultured Candidatus Saccharibacteria bacterium | reverse complement strand
TTGATGTTCTGCATGGCGGCGCCTAATGCTCCGGTACCAGCTGTGTCTAAGACACCGCTAGTACTCTTTAAGACAACGCTTGATACATCAACCCCTTCAGCCGCGCCCGCGGTCAAAAGGAATGAGGCAACGGTTTTCTGAACGGTGCCGTTTGTGGCTGTAATGTTGCCAATGGCGTTGTTCTTAGCCGCGGTCAAAGACGATGAGCTGATGGTCAAGGCGTTTCCGGCGATTGTGCTCGTTGGGAAATTAATTGTGCCCAAAGAGACATTTCTCTGACCGTTATCAACCCCGACTACCAATCGCGCGGTAATCGTGTTGTTGTTCGCCAGCGCCGTGCCAGAAGCGGCCACAATGTCGCTCCTCAAAGAAAGAGTCTTGGTTGTGCCGGCTGGCAAAGTGAAGTTGGTGGTTACGGTCGAGTCGGTGCCATCACCAGCCAAAGTGGTTACAGTCGTGCCGACTTGAGAGCCGTCGTAGATAACTTTGGCATTCCTCAAGTTCTTGCTGGCTGTAACAGTCGCATCTATTAAGATGCTCGAAACCTTGATGTCCTCGCCAACCGCTTTCACGTCGTACCTAGCGAGCTCAACATCGGTAGCGGCCAGTGCCACGTTACCCGACGGAGAATTGGTCGAAAGGTTAACTGTAGCTGAACCGGGGTTAACTGTCGCTTCTGTGGCGTTCGTTACCGCAAAAGTGCCCAGTGCCGTGTCCGGCTTCAAGTTAACGTTGTAGTTGGCGTCTGTCGCCAAGACATCCGAGCTCTTTTGGAATGAAAGCCGGATGGTCCTAGTCGCGCCGCCCACTACGTCAATCTTAACAATCATGTTCCTGGTAACACCGCTCTTTACCAAGAGAGGCGATGAACCGAGATCGAAAGTTACTGTCTTGTCGGTTGCAGCCGCAGCGACGGTTGAACCAACCTGGGTTCCGCCATCGTAGAGCTTGTAGTTCGACAAGTCGCCGACGTTAATTGAACCTAAGTTCAAAAGCTTCAATGACCAGACTTTGACGTCCTGGTTGGTGGCTGCCAACTGGAACTTGAAGGCTTCAAAACCGACAGTGCCCGGATCAACCGTGGTAGCGGTTGTCTGTCCAGTAAATGTCAGTCTGCCGAAGTCGGAAACGACTGCGGTGGTCATCAAGTTACCACTCAACGGGAAAGTGCCGTTAAGCGCTGTGGCGTCTGTTACGACATCGGTTGCGGCCACAACATTAAAGCCGACTGTCTTGCCGGCGGTTGAGTTCTGGTTTAGGTCAAAGAGGACGTAAACCGTTTTCTCGCCCGCAACTGTGAACAAGCCGGCGGAATTGGTAAATGTTACAACCCCTGTTGAGAGGGAGTTCATTTCCGCAATTCTTGTCTTGCCGTCTGATTCGTACAAATAGACATTGTCCACGTCTGAATCAGAGCTGATACCCGTCCTCTTTAACTTGAGAGTGGTAACTTTTCCGCTACCGCTGAAGCTAAGATGAAGAGCGTGTATCAATGCCTGTGAACCCGCAACTGCGCTCGTACCATCGGAGATGATGGTGGCGGCTGCTGGATTGTTGCTTGGAACTGAAACCGTCAAACCCGCGCCCGGGGTTGTCGGTGTCGTCGGAGTTGTCGGTGTCGTTGGCGTAGTGACTACTCCGCCAGCGGCGGTAACTGAAGCTCTGGTTTTAGGACCAAAGTATCCGGCGGTTGGGGAAATTCCCTTAGCCGTCTGATATTTGGCAACTGCAGCTTGCGTTAAGCTGCCAAAGTAGGTCGTTTCGTTGCCGGCTGAACCGAATCCCGAAGCGGCTACCGCGTAGCCATTGGCATTCAACCATTGCTGTAAGGCCTTAACATCATCTCCCTTACTTCCCACTGTGAGGTCGCGGGTAAAGCTGGAAGACGGTGAAGACGCGCTTAAGGCAGCGAGCTGTGCTTGAAGAGCGGCGATTTGCGCCTGAATCTCTTCAATTGTAACGGCTGAAGCTACCTGCAGGAGCGGAGCTCCTGACAATGAAACCGCTGTTATTACCGATAAGGTAAGAGCAGCAGCTTTCGTAGAAAATTTACTCATTATTTATTTTGTTTTTGCGTAATTTAAAGCTGAGAAGCGAAAACGTAATCGACCGGGATGAACCTACGTCGTTTATGTGTGCTTTTACGCTTTAAATTACTTTGAATTCTTGTTTTGTATTTTTTTATTATTCTCTGTATAGATTATCTCGAGTCACCCTCGACCAGCTGCCTAACTCGTGAGGAAGGCGGCAAGCTCGTGCCCGCGATAACCCCTAGTAG
>CAZSQQ010000011.1:0-9141 GCA_964609135.1 uncultured Candidatus Saccharibacteria bacterium | reverse complement strand
GCCTCACTCAAGCTCCGTGTTCTCTTTTTATAGCGTCCGCATTAAGGAGACGCCATTACATTCTATTATATCGAGCTGTAAGGCGCAATCCCCACGGGTCTGTGGATAATTTTGCCTTACTAATATTTATAACGCTATGATTTCTCCTTTAGTTACCGATTTCTCCCCAAAGGAACGGCCGTGAGGCTCCGCCCTGAAGAAACTCGTCGGCCCCTGGGTGCCCACCCTCGTGACCAGGCCGCTCGCCACCAGGTTTTGAAGGTCGTATCTCAAGGTTCTTTCGCTTACCTCCGGGAACTGGGCTACTAAATCCCTCATTCGGCAACCATTCGGCAATTGCCGAATATGTTCCATGATTGCCGATTGGCGGTTTCCGCCTCCAAAACTGGGTTTTTCCGGCTTCTCAAAAATTTCCTCCAGATCAATATCTTCTCCGCTCGCGATTGGCTCCAAAATTGCCGATTCAAGATTCTTAAGCTCCCGGAGAAGCACCGAAGCGTTAACCGGCTTTATGAAGCCGATTATCTCCCCAAGCCTCACCAGGCGTTCAAGTTTATCAATGCTCTCCGCATCCAAACTCGCGACCAACCCCACCGCCGCTCCTTCAAGTTCAAACCTTACCCGCGGGTGGGATACGAGAGCCGAAACTCTGAAAACCGCGTGGCTCACTTCCTCGGCCCAGGAAGCAATTTCGGGAGAAATCTTCGTCATCGTAGTCAAAGTTTAGAGTATAATGTGTCAATGAGCAAGAAAACTTTTGTCCTGGTAATCCTTGACGGCTGGGGTATCGGCAGAAAGAATAATTCCAACCCGATTTACGTACAAAACCCCAAGACGATTAATTACATAAAACACAACTACCCGGCGGCAAGCCTTCAGGCCTCCGGCATCGCGGTCGGCCTCCCGTGGGAAGAGGAGGGCAATTCCGAAGTGGGACACTTAACCTTAGGGGCCGGCAAAGTAATTTATCAGCATTTTCCCAGAATCAGCCTTTCCGTTAAGAACGGGGATTTTTTTAAAAATCAAATTCTCCTTGAAGCCTTCGAGCACGCCAAAAAAAATAATTCGGCGGTAAACCTGGTTGGTTTGATAAGTCAGGGCAACGTCCACGCTTCTTTCCAGCACCTCCAGGCACTCATAAAAATGGCGGAGAGCTTGAACGTACCGAAATTAAACCTGCATCTTATTACCGACGGCAAAGACGGTGCGCCTGACGCCGGAGCCGATTTAATTCAAAAATTGGGAAATTTAAGAATCGCCAGTCTCTCCGGGAGGTACTTCGCCATGGATAGGGATTTTCATCTCGACAGGACCGAGAAAGCCTATAACGCCATGGTCGGTCTCACTCTCAATCCCGGATTCGAAAACGCCTCTCTTCTCTTGAACGCTTACTACAATAAGGGCCTGGGCGATGAATCAGTGGAGCCCATTCTCCTCATAGCGGACGGAAAAATCTCTGACAACGACAGCGTCATTTTTTTCAATTTCCGCGAGGACTCGATGAGACAGTTGACTGAAATGTTCATCAAGTTTCCTTTAAATAACCTGTTGCTCACTTCTTTTACGATGTACAGCGATAAATTCAACATTCCCGTCGCCTATCCGCCGGAGAAGATCGCGAACCCCTTAGGCAGGGTTATCTCCGACTCGGGCAAGGTGCAGTTGAGGCTCGCCGAAACCCAGAAATACGCCCACGTCACCTACTTCTTCAACGGTTTCGTAGAGACGCCTTTCCGGAACGAGTATCGGGTTTTGATTCCCTCGAGAAATATAACCCGTGATGATGAGTTCCCGGAAATGATGGCTCCGGAGATTACCGCCAGGGCCATTTCGGCAATTGAGGAGGGAATTTACGATTTTATTCTAATAAATTACGCCAACGCCGACATGATTGGCCACACCGGAAACTACCAAGCGGGCTTGAAGGCGGTAGAAGCCGTGGACCAACAGCTGAAACAACTTATGGAAGCGCTCCTCGCCTCGGGAGGAACGCTGCTTATAACCGCCGACCACGGCAACATTGAAAGAATACTTGATCCGAGAACGGGATTGCCGGAGACAAAGCACGACGTTGGCCCGGTGCCGCTGTACCTGGTCGCGCAAGGCTATGAGCGCGCTAAAGAGGACTCTCTGGTCGAGGCCATAGAATCGGAGAGCGTTGGAGTCTTGTCGGACGTCGCCCCGACAATCTTGGAATTGATGGGACTCCCGAAACCCGACGAGATGACGGGAGAAAGCCTGCTTAACTCTTTGAGGTAACAGCTATATAATTCAGACAATGGGCATAATTTCAAAATTTTTAGTAACTTTGGCCGGGAACTCTATCGGCCTCTATCTCATGAATACATATATAAGCGGATTTAGGGTTGATTTGAGCCTCGAGGGGTTTGCGGCGGCAACTTTGGTTCTAACGGTCATTAATTTCTTCGTTCAGCCGATCTTGAAGATTGTTCTCGCTCCGGTTATTTTCCTCACATTGGGGTTGGCTAATTTTGGAATAAACGCTTTGGGGCTCTACGCGCTTGACTATCTTCTGCCGGCTGTTACAATTAGCGGACTTTTACCGCTTATCTACGCAACCATTGTCCTTGGAGTCATAAATGGAGTGGTTCGCCTCTCGGCTAAAGTTTTCTAACATGCAACAGGCCCTTATTGGGGGACAAATCGCGGTTTCAGTCATTATTGTCATTTTGATCTTGATTCAAGAGCGTTCAGCTGGTGCGGGCGGCCTCTTCGGCGGGGGCGGAAGCGAGTTCTACCAAAAAAGGAGGGGTTTGGAAAAACTGTTTTTCGTGGCTACCATCGCTTTCGTTACGCTCTTCGCGGCACTCTCAATTGTGAGCCTTGTTTTAAGCAAGTAGCGGCGGTTAGAGAGCGCTTACAAGTCTTATCTTAATGGTCACTAAATTAATTTCCGTGCTTCAAAAGAAAGAACGGACGGCCTTAACTATCGCCGCCATCATGCTTGTTTTCTCCGGCACGGCCAAGGCCGTAATTCACTACGACCGGAATACCGAAATAGTCCCCGGAGAGGGGGGAGAATTCAGAGAGGGAGTTCTGGGGCAGCCGGTTTTCATAAATCCGATCGCCCCCGTTTCTGATATTGACCGCGACGTCTTGAGGCTCGTCTTTTCGAACCTGGTCGAGGTCTCGGACAACATTAAAAAATCCGCCGACGGCAGAGTCTGGAACGTGAGACTCAAGGAGAACCTTTTTTGGCACGACGGCCGGCGGCTCACTTCGGACGACGTCATCTTCACCATTAACGCCATCGAAAACCCCGAAAGCCGGTCGCCCTTATCCCAGAGTTTCTTGAACATCAAGGCCGAACGCGTAAGCGAGCTGGAACTGAGATTCACTCTTCCCGGCCCCTATGCTTTCTTTGAAGACGACCTTTTGGGAAGCTTGGAAATAATCCCCAAACACATTTTTGCCGATATCCCGATAGAGAATTTCAAGCTTTCAAACTACAAATTGAAGCCAGTCGGATCCGGCCCCTTCAAGGCGGTTTCTTACAGTCAGGACAAAGACGGGATAATTCACAGCTTCTCGCTCGAAGCCAATAAAAACTATTTCGGAAAAAAGCCGAACCTCTCAAAATTCACTTTTAAGTTCTATAAGAACGAAAAGGAATTGTTTCAAGCCTACAATCTTGGGGACATCGACGGCTTTGGCCTTAAAACCGCCGAAAGCCTTGGTTCGGGGGAACTTACCATCAGGCACAACCTGAATTTTCTTAAATCATTGAGGTATTACACCGTTTTCCTGAATACCGTCTCGGGGCCAAAAGACGAGAAAGTGAGGGCGGCCCTAAGCGGATCGGTAGAGAGAGAAAAAATAGTGAGTGACGTCTTCGGATCGCGGGCTGCCCCGTTCTACGGACCGACCGAATTTAGCCAAGTTCCTTCGGGAAAATATGATCCAAGTGCGCTAAAGGGGATCGAACTCACGGTAACGATCCCCGATGAAAGCTTCCTCGCCAAAACCGGCCAGATGCTGAAAGAAAACTGGGAAGCCTTGGGCGCGAAAATAAACTTGAAAGCGCTTGAGTCCCGTGACCAGCAGAAGATACTGGAGAACAACGACTACCAGGCGATTTTATTCGGAAATACCGTGAAACCGAGTCGCGATCTTCTTTCTTTTTGGCATTCATCAAAGAGATTTTATCCGGGGAAAAATCTGTCGCTTTACCAGAACAAAAAGGTGGACGAAAAACTGGAAAGCTATCAAAGAAATTTTGACCCTGATTCGAGAACGACCCAACTTAAAATTATTAGCGACCTCGTCGCCGCCGACTTCCCGGCCGTATTCCTTTACTCGCCCGACTACCTTTATGTGAGCTCGACCACCTTGGGCGGTTTCAACGGCGGAAAGATCATAAGTGTTCCTTCTGACAGGCTTTCGGAGGTCGAAAACTGGTTTGTTAAAACCAAGCGGGTTTTCAAATAATCATAGTATTTGACAAGACAATGTCTCGGTACTATAATCCAAGCAACTTTTAATAACTCTCTCTTATACGACCCTTTATACGGCGAATACCGCAGTTTAGTTGCTTCGGGTTATCTTGGGGCAGGTGGTGAAATTGGCAGACACGCAGCGTTCAGGTCGCTGTGACCGCAAGGTTTTGAGGGTTCAAATCCCTCCCTGCCCACATAATAAGAAAAATACATATGGTTCAGGATAGAAGAAGACAATCGAGTCCCAGACCCACGGTGAGAAGAAGGGTTGTTTTGCCAAGCTCGCACGGCAAAAAAAAAGAAAAACCATCGGAAGAGCCCTTAAGATTAGTGCCTTTGGGGGGCTTAGAAGAAATCGGCCGCAATATGGCCTTCTTTGAATACAAGGATGAGATTGTCCTTGTCGACATGGGAATTCAATTTCCGGAGGAAGAAACTCCGGGGATCGACTTCATTATCCCGAACATCACTTATTTAGAAACTAAGAAGAAAAATATCTTGGGGCTGGTTCTAACCCACGGGCATTTTGACCACATCGGCGCCATCCCTTATCTCATTGGCAAGCTCGGCAACCCAACCGTCTACACAGCCAAGCTCACCAAGGCGATTATTCAAAAGCGGCAAGAGGAGTTTGTGAACGCCCCGAAACTTAACGTGGTTGCGATTGATAACGGCGACAAAATGAAGATCGGGAAATACATGGAGCTGGAATTTTTCGGGGTTGACCACACCATTCCCGATTCTTGCGGCGTAGTTATTAAAACTCCTATCGGAAATATCGTTCATGCTGGAGATTTTAGAGTTGATTACGACGACGAAGATAATCCAAAAAGAATCCAAGAATTCAAACACATCGGCTCCTTGGGAATTCATACCTTCATGGTCGACAGCACCAATGCCGAGGAGCCGGGGCGATCGCTTTCCGAAAAAGTGGTTGAGAAAAACCTTGAAGAACTGTTTAAGAAAGCCGAGGGCAGAGTAATACTTTCTACCTTTTCCTCGATGCTGACTCGTATCGCCGAAATTATAATCATCGCTGAAAAATTAGGGCGGAGGGTGGCTCTTAACGGCCGATCAATGAAAGATAATGTCCAAATTGCCCAAACTTTGGGTTACATGAAGTTTAAAAAAGATTCCGTTATTCCGATTGAAGAGGCGAGTAAGCACAAAGACAATAAACTCTTGATCCTTACAACCGGCTCCCAGGGCGAGTCGGGAGCGGGACTGATGAGAATCGTTAATGGCGAACACCGGCACATAAGGATCAAGCCCGGAGATACCGTTATATTCTCGTCCTCCGTCATCCCGGGAAACGAGAGAAGCCTACAAAATTTAAGAGATAACATGGCGAGGCAGGGCGCCATCGTCTATCACGAAAATATTCTTGACATTCATTCAAGTGGACACGCTCCCAAAGAGGATTTAGTGACGGTGATGAAACTCATAAAACCTAAATTCCTGATGCCTATTCATGGTTATTACTTTATGAGGCACCAAAACGGCCAGAATGGAATTGAGGCGGGAATCTTAAGGGGAAATATCCGCGTTATGGATAACGGCCAAGTGGCGCTCTTAACCAAAGACCAATTCATTATAAGCAGTGAAACTGTCCCGGCAAATTACATTATGGTTGACGGATTGGGAGTTGGAGACGTTGGGGAAGTTGTCCTTCGCGACAGACGCGTGCTTGCCCAAGAAGGAATGGTGGTCATTATCGTCACTTTAGACAGAAAAACGGGAAGGGTTCTAAAAAACCCGGACATCATTTCCCGCGGATTTATCTACTTGAAAGAAAATCAGGAAATGCTGGACGAGATGAGAAAACGCATCCGGGGAATCGTGAGCCGAATTCCCCAGCACCAAAACGTTGATGCCGATTATCTTAAAACTCTATTCCGCGATCAGATCGGACAATTTCTCTACAATAAGACTTACCGGCGGCCGATGATTCTGCCTGTGGTAATCGAGATTTAGATCAAGCCAACTTTCTTTTTCACCTCGGCCAAGGTGGCCGAAGAAATTTTCGCCGCTCTTTCTTCACCTTTTTTTATAAGGGAAAGTGTTTTGTTTTTGCCTCTCATGAGCTTCTTCCTCCGCGCCTGAATGGGTTCCAGTTTTTTGACGATCAATTCAGCCAGTTCATTTTTGAACTCCTGGTATTTCGCTCCCTTGAACCTGTTGATGACCTTTTCAACGGGTTCTTGGGAAAACTCTGAATAGATCAGAACCAAATTCGAGATGGCCGGCCTCCTCTCCTCATCATAACCAACTTCAGAAAATGAATCGGTAACGGCAGATTTCACTTTTTTGCGGATTACCCTCGGCGAATCGGTGAGATAGAGACATCCTGATGGAATTGATTTCGACATTTTCTTTGCGGGGTCGGAGAGGCTCATAATCCTCAAAGCCTTGGTGTGAATCGCCCTCGGCTCCGGGAAAGTTTTACCGAAACGGGCATTGAAAGTTCGGGCGATGTCACGGGTCAGCTCCAGATGTTGGCTTTGATCCTCACCCACCGGCACGGCTTTGGCTTTATAAATTAGAACGTCGGCCGCCATTAAAACAGGATAATCAAAAAGTCCGACATTGGCCCTCTGCCCCTCGCTTAGCTTCTCTTTGTATTCAATCATGCCCTCCAATCGCCCGACTGGAGTAATCGTATTAAGAATCCATGAGAGATTAGCGTGATGGGGGATGTGCGACTGGATGAAAATCGTTGACTTCTTCGGATCCAAACCGACAGCCAAAGCATCAACCAACATTTCGTAGATCTCTTCCGACTTTCCCTTTGGCGTGTAGCTTTGGGTTAAAGCGTGGTAATCGGCAATGAAGTAAAAGCAATCATATTTCCCAGAGTTTTGAAGTTCAACCGCCCGCTTTAAGGCGCCCAAATAGTTCCCGATGTGAAGTTTTCCAGACGGCTTTAAACCGGTTACAATCCGAGTCTTCGGCATATCTCAATAATACACTAAGAGAGCTTTCTAAGCCCTATCCAAACTGACGCCGAGTCAACTTTTGTCGAAATCTCCGCGTCAAACTTGGAACTTTTCTTGAAATCAATCCGCTCCGCATGAACCGCCGAACCAAGAACTTTTGAGTTTCTCGCGAGAATCACGCCCAATTCCCTTGGGACTTCGATCATCAATTCGATCCGATCCCGGGAGTTCAGCCCGGCATCTTGCCTTAAACCCTGTACCAGCCTTGTGAATTCCCGGAGAATTCCTTCTTCCTTAAGCTCGGGCGTGATCTCGGTATCGAGTTCAACTTCATCTTTAATCTTGGCATCAAACTTAATCTCTTTAACATTAATCTCCTCTCTTAATACCTCCAACAGCTCTTTCCCCAGTTTAAGCTTACTGTTTTTTCCGCCAAAGGCGGATCCGCCTCGGGCGGAGATTTTTAGTGTCTGGAGCGGCTGACGGACCCTTATGCCGACTTCGCTTCTTTTTGCTAGGGCCAACCCAGCGAGATTTCTTACCTCGGCCATGGTGACTATAAGTTTCTTGTCAAAGACTTTTACTTTAGGCCAAGCTTCTAAATGAACTGAAGTTCCTTTTATTTTCACCGACTGATAAAGCGCCTCCGCGAAAAACGGGCTAAGCGGCGCAAGCAACTTGCTTAGCTCGAGTAGAATTACTCCCAAGGTTTTTTTCATCTCGGGCCTTCGACGGCTCCTTCGGATGTACCATCTTGATAGATCATCCACCAAAAGTTCGATTGACTTGCCGGTGCCGCCGATATCATAATGGTCAAGCTTTTCGGTCGCTTCTTTCGCGGTTTCATTAAGTCTCGCCGAAATCCATTTATCCAGAACATGCGCGGTTTTTAAATTGCTCTTGCTCTCCGCTCCTTCATAGAAAACAAAAGAGTTATAAATCACGAAAAATATCTTGCGGAGAGTTTTCCCGAGTTCCACCTCGTCAAAATTCTTGGGCTCTCCCGGGGGCGTCGCCGTGTAGAAATACCACCTGACGGCGTCAATTCCGTACTTTTCGGCCATCTTCCAGGGATCAACAATGTTTCCCTTTGACTTCGACATTTTCTTCCCGAACTTGTCATTCAGGTGTCCCAAGGAGATTACATTCTTAAAGGGAGCGCTCCTGCCAAGCGCAACCGCAACCGCTAAAAGCGTGTAGAACCATCCTCTTGTCTGATCGACGGCTTCAGAAATATAATCGGCGGGGTAGGTTACGCCTTTGTCAATAGAATTCTTGTTTTGAAATGGATAGTGGATGGAGGCAAATGGCATTGATCCCGAATCAAACCAGACGTCGGCCACCTCCGGGGTTCTCGTCATTTTCCCATTGCACTTCTTGCAGGAAAAGTGAACCTCGTCAACATAAGGGCGGTGGAGATCGATTTCGCCGGTTTCATTCCGCGGAATTTGCCTGAATTTAAACTCCTTGAAACTGCCTTTCCTTAAGAACTCGCCGTCTCCCCATTTTGCCTCGATCGCCTCCTGCTCCGATAAGCCGGCCAAGGCACTCGCGAGCAAGAGCAGCGAATCCTCGTGGCTCACGACTAAAATCGTTTTGCCGTCGTATTTTTTCTCCATATCGGAGGCAAAATCGAACACCCTTGTCCGCACATCCGTCCAGTTCTCCCCGCCTTGGGGACGCTTCACAAACTTATCGGTGTGTGATTCGAAAAACTCGGCGTATTCCTCTTCGCTCCGCCCCTCAAA
>CAZSQQ010000010.1:0-17367 GCA_964609135.1 uncultured Candidatus Saccharibacteria bacterium | reverse complement strand
AGTACGGCCGCAAGGCTAAAACTCAAAGGAATAGACGGGGACTCGCACAAGCGGAGGAGCATGAGGTTTAATTCGATGACAAACGAGGAACCTCACCAGGGCTTGAAATGTGAGTGGAAGTCGCCCAGAAACGGGTGACGTCTCTCAAGGACCGCTCACACAGGTGCTGCATGGTTGTCGTCAGCTCGTGTCTTGAGACGTTCCCTTAAGTGGGGAAACGAGCGCAACCCTTGCTATCTGTTACAAGTGTCAGATAGGACTGCCGAGTTTTACTCGGAGGAAGGAGAGGATGACGCCAAATCAGCATGGCCCTTTGATGCCCTGGGCTACACTCATGCTACAATGGTTGGCACAACGAGTTTGTGAAGCCGTAAGGCGGAACTAACCTCTATAAAACCAACCTCAGTTCGGATTGAGGGCTGCAACTCGCCCTCATGAAGCCGGATTCGCTAGTAATCGCGCATCAGCTATGGCGCGGTGAATACGTTCTCGAGTCCTGTACTCACCGCCCGTCAATGCAAGGGAGCCGGGAAGAGGCGAACTCCGACCTCGGTCGGAACAGTCTCAGCTCGGTGACATGGCATAAGTCGTAACAAGGCACGCGTAGCGGAAGCTGTGCGTGGATCAATTAAACTTTTAAGAATCGACCCGCCAAAGTTTTGCTCTGCAAAATTTAGGCGGGAAAAGGGTGTTTGCCACTCAGCCCATCTAAGTCGGTGGCATCCTCCGTTGCCTAAAGCTTCGGAGGACAAGTTGGGGCAACTAAAAAGTTTTTGTACTTGTGAAACCATCATTTTTAAGTTATATTTAAGACTGAGTTTTTGCGCTTAATATGCCTGAAGTTCAAGGAGAAGCTATGAAGAAGACAGTCCTGGTTGTCGAAGACGATGTTTTTTTGTCCCAGCTTTTAAGGAACCGCTTGACGAAAGAAGGGATTAACGTGATTGGCGCGAAAGACGGCGAAGAGGCCTTGAAGGTCTTGAAGTCCGAAAGGCCCGACCTTCTCCTTTTGGACCTCATTTTGCCCAAGAAATCAGGCTTTGAGGTCCTGGAGGCGATTCAGTCAGACCCGCTTCTGGAGAAAGCCCCCACCATAATTATCTCCAATTTGGGACAGGACAGTGATAAGGCCAGAGGAAAAACTCTTGGGGCCATAGAGTATTTTGTCAAAGCCCAGACATCGATCGACGACTTAATCGTGAAAATCAAAGATTTTTTGAAGACGTGAGGGCTTGTGGAAAAGTTTGTTGCCGAGAGTCAAAAAGTGTATAATAGCTACGATTTTAAGAAAGGTCGAGCAGCCCCGGGCGGACGGAATCCCCAGGGGTCTAAGCCTAGTTTATGCATCAATGAAGAAAACCGAATTAGCGGAAGCAGTAATGAAAGAAGTCGGCCTGGAAACCAAGAAGCAGGCCGAAGCAATAGTTCAAGCCGTTTTTGACATCATCACTAAGACCATGGTGAAAGGCGATGACGTAAATGTTGCCGGCTTCGGCGTGTTTAGAGTTTCTAAGCGGGCCGCCCGCATGGGCATAAATCCGAAGACTGGAGAAAAGATCCACATTGCAGCCAAGACTGCTCCAAAGTTTAGAGCCAGCAAGGCTCTAAAAGAGGCAGTTCTCTAATCCCTAAACAGAGGTTTAAAAATCCCCCCGGTGTATATCGGGGGATTTTTGTTAATTGATTCCCAAGATCCGCCTCGTGTCTTTGCTAACCCTGATGAAAATATCGTATGAGCTTTTGATGTTGGCCAAACTTTTTTCAATGAGTTCTCGCGGGGCGTTCTTCGGTTTTATGACTTTAGGTTTCTCCGGGTCGATACCCGGCGGACTTGTGAGAACGAGTTTTTTAGCTTGCGAGTGGAGGTCTTGAGCTGTGGCAATCAACCCCGATGCCTTATCAAGCCGGGACCTAACCGATCCTTTCTCAATAAGTCCCAGCCCCTCCAGTTTTCCAATATCCGCTGAAATCTTAGCGAGTCTGGTCTTGGCAGTTCCCAGGACTCCTTCGTTGTAGTAAAGAAGCGTAAATTCAATAACTTTGGCTATCCCGGAATTGTAAACATTGTCTCGATAATCTTTTATCTCCTTAGCTAGGCCCTTAAGCTCGCCGTTCAGGTTTTCGGGATTGTCCTCATTGGACCCGATAAGGCCGCTTAACTTTTGTGATTGGTCTTCAAAGTAAACCCTGTAGCCATCAAGGTCGGCCAAAAAGCCCCCTCTCATTTCCTTCTCGCGGCTAAAGTCCGCGAACCTGGGGAGTTTTTCCAATTTGTCGGCTTGACTAGCGATTTCTTTTAAAGACAAAGAAATAACGTCGTTCAATATATTGATGCGGGCATCAAGCTCCTTCACCAATTTCTCTTCCGGGGAAAGTTCGGTATCGTCTTTGACGTTTCCCAAATCCGAAACGCTTTTATCTATTGACCCAGGCTGCGGGGTCTCGGCCGCTAAAGCGAGGGGAGACGCTATTAGAGTCGCGAGTATTAGGGCAGTATATTTTAAGTTTGCCTTTTTCATGGTTATTCCGCCGCTCTATTCAACAGTTCGTCCAGGTTTTGGCTCATGTCTCCGTAAGCCCTAAGATCGTTCGCTTCTTTCTCAAGAATAGCCGGGTTTAAATGCCCTGGACTGTTAGCCGAAGCCTCGCTTAAAGCGCTTTTGGCTTTTGTGGCCAAGGCCGCTGAATATTTTGCTTCGTCGAGATGGACGTCAATGTCCTTGCTCACGGCGCTTGCCTCCGAGAGGACGCTTCCGTCTACCCCCAAAAGAGCCGAGAGCAGCGCTCCCTTAAGGGAGCCGCTCATGCTTCCCAGGATAATTATCAAAAATAGGGCAGTTAAGACCATTGAAAAACCGGCATTCAACGTTTGAGAAAGAATGTTTAATGGGAAGGACAAAACTTCCGGTTTTGGGTCGGTCTTATTTCCCAGAATTGCGAGCTTTGAAACTCCTGCGAAATCGGCGCGCGGAGTAATCGCCCGCAATCCTTTGATTTTAGATATTAATTCTTCTTGATTCATGATTCTAAGATAGCTTTAAGGTTCTTAATGGCTCGGTGTTGGATTAACTTGGTTGCGCCTTCGGTTTTCCCTATTGCTTCGGCAACCTGCCTCACGGCCATATCTTCCACGAAGCGCATTACGAGAACATCCTGCTCAATATCTTTCAGTTGCTTCAAGGCTTTAATTAACTTCTCCCACTCGAGAGCCTTATCAATTTTGTTCTCAAGCGAGAGATCGGTTCCGATAACATCGACTGTAATTTCTTCAAGGCTCACTTCAGTTCCATCGTTTTTGCGGTAATAATCGATCGTCGTATTCCTTGCGATCTGATAGAGCCAACTTCCAAAAGAAAATCCCAGGAAATTGAACTGTCCGATGTTATTCCAAGCCTTTAAAAAAACTTGATGGGTTAGGTCTTCGGCCTCCTCACGATGGCTCACTTTAAGCAGGACGAAGCGATATATGCGGGGCAAGTAATAATCGTAAAGCGCGCCAAAGGCCTCGGCCTCCCCATCTTTTGCCCTGCTAACCAGTTGGTGTTCGTCCTCTATCATATAAAACGTAAGCTTGCCCAATAGGGTTACGAGAATAAATGATAGCGCAAATCCACCTATTTTTTAAATAGGTTACAAGTGGGGTTACAAGCGGTTACAAAGTATCTAGAGAGACCGATTTAGCAATTTCTTAGTCTTGGAGCGGGATACCAGAATCGAACTGGCGTCTACTCCTTGGAAGAGAGTCGTACTGCCACTGTACTAATCCCGCAGATTAGCTCTTTAGCTAACTAGCTATTTGGTTGGGGGCGGACCAGTCGGGCCTTTTATGTACGGTTGTCCAGTCGGTCCCTTGAAAGTTGGGACTGGTTTTGTCTGTGGTGATTGGAACGAAGATTGAGGCGCCTTCAGGCTATTTGATTTATAGCTGACCAGGGCTGCAAAAGCAATTAGGATTAAAGAGATAATTAAGATTTTTACGTTTAATTGTTTCATTTATATATTGGTGCCCCCGAGAGGAGTCGAACCCCTATCACGAGATCCGCAATCTCGTGTCCTGTCCGTTGAACGACGAGGGCAAACTAATTTTCATTATAGCGGACTTGTCCGCCGAAACGAGTCTGACGGGCGAAGGCGGAGAGGGTGGGATTTGAACCCACGAACCCCTTTCGGGGTTAACGCCTTAGCACGGCGCCGCTTTCAGCCACTCAGCCACCTCTCCGTATTTAATAACCAACCCTAAACGAAAATCCGTTTCGTCGGGTCGGGATAAATCCCGATTTCGCTTGTATTTATAGCATTTCTTTGTTAGTTTTACAAAGCGATGAATGACTCCAATGAAAACCCTAATGCTTTACCTCGGCCTCCGGTCGTAGTTGTTGTTGGCCATGTTGATCACGGGAAAACTTCGCTCCTCGATTACATTCGGAAAACCAATGTGGCGGGAAAAGAAGCTGGTCAAATTACTCAATCAATCGGCGCTTATGAGGTAGAGCATACGGTAACCAATTCGACTAACGCTCAGGGCGCACCTTCGGTGCGAAAAATCACTTTTATAGATACTCCCGGCCACGAGGCTTTCACCAAAATGAGATCGCGGGGAGCGACAATCGCCGATTTAGCGATTCTCGTTGTTGCTTCCGACGAGGGCCTAAAGCCGCAAACCGAAGAGGCAATCAGTATTTTAAAAAGTACCAAGACTCCATTTGTGGTGGCGATGACCAAGATTGATAAACCAAGCGCGAATATCGAAAAGGTCAAGAACGAACTCTTGACTGCGGGAGTCCTGCTTGAGGGCTACGGAGGAGATGTGAGTTACGAGCCCGTCTCGGTTGTTTCAGAAGAAGGAACGAGCAAACTGCTTGATTTAATAAGTCTTTTAGCGGATGTGGAGGGGTTAACTTACGATCCCGCCGCGAAAGCGCATGGATTTGTTCTTGAGACTCACAAAGACAGCAGACGCGGCATTACGGCCAGTCTCATATTAAAGGACGGAACTCTAAGAGAAGGTGAAGATATTGTGACTCAAACCGCCTTTGGGAAAATAAAAAACCTTGACAATTTCTTGGGACAAAAAGTAAAAGAGTTAGTTCCCTCTGCTCCCGCATCAGTTTTGGGATTCGAGACCGCGCCGGAAGTTGGAGAAGAGTTCTGGGCCGGGAAAGTGGTCTTAGCAGAAATTAAAGTCCCGGACAAGAGGGAAGAAATTGCTCCGGTATCCGACGAAGAAGACAAAGTGAGTGTAATTCTGAAGGCCGATACCGCAGGCTCTCTCGAAGCCTTAAAGCAGATTATCGGGCATCTTATTTCTTTAAGAGAAGGTTCGGTCGGCGAAGTAACCGACGGCGATATTCAAAAAGCGATTAGCACCAAAAGCATCATCATTGGTTTCGGGGTTAAAGTGAGTAAAGCCGCCCAGGGTCTGGCGAGAATCCACGGAGTCAGGGTCTTTACCTCGGAAATCATCTATGAATTACTAAAATCGCTTGAAGATTATGTTAAAGGCAAGGAAGGTCCTGGAATTTCCGGAGAGCTCGAGGTCTTGAAAGTTTTCAATAATAAAGAAAAAAGACAGATTATCGGAGGCAAAGTTTTATTGGGCTGGATCGCCAAAGGACTTGATGGGGAGATTTTCCGAAACGAGGGAGTGTTGGGAAAGGGACGGGTTATCAATCTGCAGGAAAACAAGAATGATGTCGAAGAGGTTGCCGCTGGAAAAGAATGCGGGATTTTATTCCAGAGCGACGTTAGGATTAATCCAGGCGACAAACTTGTTTTTAGAAGTTAATGGTTCGATATCCTCACCATAAATGAGAACTTATCGCCCCTTGCGGGTGGGGGGATTAATACAGGAGGAACTTGCCAAAATCATTGTGAGAGAAATTGATTTTCCGGAAGGTATGCTTGTGACTTTGAGCAACGTCGAAATCTCACCCGATATGGAGAAGGCCAAGGCGGGGATAAGCGTGATTCCGACGGAGTCGAGCGCCGAGGCGCTAAAGATTCTCACGAAAAGAACGGGCTATTTACAGCATCTGCTGAACCGGAAACTCAATATCCGGCCTATGCCCCGAGTCCATTTTGAGATTGATTACGGACCCGCTAATGCCGCCGAGGTTGAAAAATTGCTCCTAAAAAAATAGACTATTCATATCACGGCCTGGTAGCCAAGTAGTAAGGCGGGGGTCTGCAAAACCCCTATACGCGGGTGCAATTCCCGCCCAGGCCTCCAAGCTCGGGTGGCGGAATGGTATACGCGAAGGACTTAAAATCCTTTGTCTGCAAGGACGTGTGGGTTCGACTCCCACCCCGAGCACTAGAGAACAGGAATCCGATCAGAGCCGATCGGATTTTTGTTATTCAGTTTTAACTGTTAACTTTTTCCCTTTCTCTCTGTTTATTTTAGGGAGATGAATAGTCAAGACACCCTTTTTAATCGACGACTCCGCTTTCTCGGGATCAACTTCTTGCGGCAGAATTATTGAGCGGGAAAATTTTCCCCAAAAACATTCCTGGTAAAAATAATCGCCGTCTGACACGGTCACGTCTTTTTTTCGTTCGCCCCTTATCGTCACCGATTCGCTCGTGACATCTATATCCAAATCCTCCGGGTTTACTCCGGCGATTGTTGATTCAACCACAATTTCATTGGGCGTCTGATAAACGTCGACTGTCAGTTGCCCCTCGCTTTCGGCCGCGAGCGTGGTTTCCAAGTCTTTTGAATTAGCCATCGGCTTTATTATAGCAAATTAACAGCCAGTGAGATGTAAAGAATTGACCGGGTCATGTTCTGGTATAATAGAGGTGTTCCGTTCGGGCGATCATTACCAAGTAAAAATGGACGGACAAAGGAGGCACGGGAGTGCAAGGGAGCCAAATGCTCCACAGGGAGGAATTGTGGCGGAGGCTGCGGGCAGAGGTGGATAGGCAACTGCAGCATTTCGGCATCGTGGCTTCGGCGGACATCAGCCACCGAGCACGGGATGGAGATGAGGTGGTTCTCGGTTTCATCGCCAGGAACGAGACGGGCCCACCGGTAGAACGAGGAGGTTTGCTTCTCGAATACGGGGCAGCGTCCATCGTCGCTCGACTGGCGAAGTGGACACGGGAAAATGAGGGGCTTGACGAGAGAATTCTCTCTCGCCGCGTGCAACTCTTTGAAGAGCTGGAGGCCGCCGGTATCGATCAACGGGAACTCCGACAGTTCGTTCAAGATCTCGCGGAGGCAATACCCACACCGAGGTAGCCCAAAGAAGAGCCGAGAGGGTTATGAAAGCTCAAGCCGCATCCTTCCTCACAACGAAGAGCGGCTCCTCGGCCACCCGGGGAGCCGCGCCCTATTTTCTGAAAGATCTTTTTATCAAATCGAAATCGTAAAACAAGAATAAGCCGGCGACTATTAAGATTGAGGTCGCATAAATCTCGACTCCGGGCAACTGCAGTATTAAATAATTGAATCCAGCATGGAGAAGAGTTGCCACCATTAAACCCCTAACTAATTTCCGCTTCATCCAATAGAATCCGACGAGGCCGGAGGCAATAGCGTGAAGCAGCGTTGCGCCAATAAATCTTAAAATCGTTATCTCGAAAATCGGGCGAATTTCTATGAGAGTGAGAACGTTTTCCAAGGCGGCAAACCCCATGGCGGCGGTAATCATGTAAATCATGGCATCAACCGGTTCGTCAAAGAATTTTTTCCCGCTGACGGCAAAATAAACTCCTATAAATTTGGTAACCTCTTCAATCAAGGCAAAGATAAGTAGAGTGATAATTGAATAATCGAAGAAACCGATATTTAAAGACTTTTGTATAGCGGCGGCAAGAATCGCCGAAAGCACCCCGACTATAAAAACCCGGAGTAACGCCACTTTGGGCTCGGGACGCTTTTTGTCTTCAATCAGGAAAAAAATAAGCCAGAAGAGCGCCGGCGCGACTCCCAAAAGAAGGGGGATAAGCCAAGTTACCATTCTTGGACCATAAGAAGCCCATCGCTATTGGGAATGGAGTTCCAGATTTTTTCTGTTACAAAAGGCATGAATGGGTGAAGCATCTTAAGTGACTCTTCTAATATTTTGAGCAGTGTTGCTGCGGCAGCCTTTCTATCCGCTGTGTCATTGCCTTGAAGCCTCGGTTTGGATTCTTCAATAATTTTGTCTGCAACTTCGTGCCAAGTATAGTGATATATTGTTTCGGCCGCCAGATGGAATTTAAATTGCTCCAAATTTTTAGTCACGGATTTTTTGACACTTTCCAATTTCTTTAGATGATGCAAATCCCTCCCACTGTATTTCACGTTCTTAGATTCAGCTTCTTTAGCATTCATAATAATAAAGCGGCTCAAATTCCATATTTTGGTTACAAAATTTCTGTAACCTCTGATTTTTTCTTCGGAGATAACGGGATCATTACCGGGCGCATTGCCCGAAATTAGAGCGATTCTTACCGCGTCGGTACCGTAGGTTTCGGCAACTCCCAAGGGGTCAATAACATTTCCCTTAGATTTAGACATTTTCTGACGGTCTTTATCGCGGACCATGCCATGCAGATAGACAGTTCTGAAAGGGATTTTTCCAGTCCGATAAATCCCTAGCATTATCATGCGAGCTACCCAAAAGAAGAGGATTTCGTAACCCGGATCCATAACATCGGTCGGATAAAAAGCTTTGTAGTCTTTAGAATCAGGAAATCCAAGCGTAAGAAAGGGCCATTGACCAGAAGAAAACCAAGTATCAAATACATCCGGATCTTGTTCAATTTCTCCTTCGCAGCGTGGACATTTCTTTGGTGGCATTGTTGCCACAATTAATCCATTCTCCTTTTTACATCTTTCATTTCGCATCTCTTTGCAGAACCACGCTGGTATCCTGATGCCCCAGACAATTTGCCGTGAGAGGTTCCAGTCGCGAATATTTTTAAGCCAATGGAGATATGTTTTTTTAAATCTGGGTGGCATAAAACGGATTTGATTTTTTTCAACTACCTCAATAGCTGGTTTAGCTAAGGGCTCCATCTTTATCCACCACTGGGGAAGGGGTAGCGGCTCAATAATTGTGCCGCATTTGTAGCAGACTTTGACGTTGTGGGTATAGTCCTCATCAACTTTTTCGATAAGACTTCTTGCTTTCATATCTTCAACGACCTTGGCCCGAGCCTCCATTATTTTCATGCCCTGATAAGGACCGGTTTTTTCATTCAAACGGCCGTATTTATCGATGACTTGTCTTACCTCCAATCCGTGCTTCATGCCGATTTCGAAGTCCAGGGGATCGTGAGCTGGAGTCACTTTAATGACTCCGGTTCCGAAATCGGGGTCAACTCGTTCGTCCGCAATAACTTTCATTTTTGCCTTACCCAAAAGAGTTTCAAATTCGATTTCAAGACCCACATATTTTTGATAGCGCTTGTCTTTAGGGTGAACGGCAATGGCCGTGTCTCCAAACTTAGTTTCCGGTCTCACGGTTGCTAAGGTGAGTGGCCCGTACTTTATGTAATAGAGCGAATCTTTTCTTTCCAGATCTTTCGTCTCCAAATCAGAAAAGGCCGTTTGATGCTTAGTGCACCAGTTCACAACCCTTATCCCTCTATAGATTAAGCCGGCTTTGTATAATTCCACGAACGATTTCTGGGTTTTCTTTACGACGTCTTCGTCAAGGGTGAATTTCTTCCGTGACCAATCGCAAGAAGCCCCAAGCTTTCGTAGTTGACCCTCCATTGTTTTTTTGTTTGTTTGTGTGAAATCCCATATTTCCTTCCAAAGCTTGTCCCTGTCTATTTCAAACCTATTTCTACCTTCTTTCTCGAGTTTCTTGTCAAAGACAACCTGGGTTTCGAAACCGGCGTGGTCAGCTCCAGGAAGCCACAGGGTTCTGCGACCGCGCATGCGTTCGAACCGAATAAGCAAATCTTGAATTGATACTTCAAAAGCATGCCCCATGTGAAGTGGGCCATTGGCATTGGGGGGCGGCATGATGATAGTGAAAACTTTCTTTCTCTTCCCTGGCAGTTTGTCGGGATTGAAAAATCCGGATTTCTCCCAAAGGCCGTAAATTTTATCCTCAACCGATTTATGATCGAAACGCGTATCCATTAACTCAAATTATAGCGGAGATTAGAGATTTAGGTGAGCGTCAGCTTGAATTTCCGAGCCTTGAGGGGCTCCCTTTTTGCTTATGAAATTGATGTAGCTAGCCTCCGCAATCATAGCGGCATTGTCGGTGCTAAGTTTAATCGAAGGCGTGATAAATTTTATCCTCCATTTATCGCTTTCTTTTTTCAAAGCTTTTCTTAACGTCTTGTTGGCGGCGACACCGCCGCCCAAGTATATTGATTTGGCTTTGTATTCAAGCGCGGCTTTGATTGTCTTTTTAAGGAAGACATCAATCGTTGCTTCCTCGAACGATGCGGCCACATCAGCCTTTTTAAATTTCGGATTGTCGCGCAGGTAATACAATACCGCGGTTTTAAGACCCGAGAAGCTAAAATCATCGCTTTTGGTATTCAGCATCGGCCGTGGGAAGTTTATGGCGTTAGGGTTCCCTTGGAGCGCCAGGCGTTCTATCTCCGGACCGCCGGGGTAGGGAAGTCCCAAGAGGCGCGCCACTTTGTCATAAGCTTCGCCAACGGCGTCATCTCTCGTCTCGCCGATTTTTTCCCATGAGGTGAGACTTTTCTGGACGACAATAATCGTGTGCCCGCCGCTAATGATTAGGCCGATTGCCGGATATATATTCGCATTGGATTTAAGTTCGATAAGCGGCGAGTATAAATGCCCCTCTAGGTGATTTACTCCCATTAGAGGTTTCTTGTATTTCTCCGCCAGGCTTTTCGCAAAATTTATGCCTGTCCATAGCGCCGGTTCAAGTCCTGGGCCGTTCGTAACCGCAATTAAATCAATTTCTTTCCAGTCAGGCTTAATTTTTTTTAGAACGATTGGTAGATTCTTCAAGTGTTCACGTTTGGCTAAGTTCGGGACCACGCCTCCGTACGGACGGTGGGTTTTTATTTGAGAGGAAACGATGTTTTTTAAGATTTTAAATCCTGGATTTTTACGCCCCCTAGCCTCAACGATGGCCAAAGCCGTTTCGTCGCAGGAAGTCTCAATACCCAATATTTTCATTAAATATGGAAGCTTTTTCTTAGCTCGTCTCTCTTCGGAAAAATAAGCTTGACAACTCTTTTTTCCAGATTATCTGTGAATATGACAATTATTGAAAAGGCGAGAAGCAAGAGAAACGTCGTTGCAATACTGGTCAGGTTCATCAAGCTAAGCGGATAATTGTATAGGTGGTGCGAGCTATAAAGAGGATATATCGAGAAGGCCATTACCAGCATCCCCCAAAATAATATTAATAGACTAAGACCAATGTAAGTTCCCCTAATAATGGAGAAAGAGGCTATGAATCCGATTATTATTCCCAGCGAAACTGCGATTCCGGGGGAAAACGGCGGGTATTGAGCGGGATGATTGATTTCTAAGAGTCCCAGGAATATGGCTATGCCGATAGCCCCAATGTTTATAAATTCATGGCTTAAGTATTTGTGAAAGATTTCATTTGTGAAATAGGCTTTGGTTCTCGTCTCTTCCGGAAAAGCTTCTGAAACGCTCGTTGATGTCGAGTGAATCCCGTTTCCTATTGCAGTTGAGATTAATGAAAGTATGAGTAATGATAGAATTAAATTCGCTGAAGTTGGTATGTTCTGAACCTCCGGCCGGCTATTAACTTCTAATGTGATGTTTACTATCGATATTGTTATTATCGGCATTGCCACAAAGAGGTTGAAAAATTGCGCCGAGTAGAGTCCAAAGAGTCTTTTCGTTCCGGCGTACCTCTTGCGCGTGTAAAATACAGCCGCGATAGCTGTTGCCAGGATCATTAAGATAATCCACTTAAGCATTTCCCGTAGATTATATCAGACACCACAAAATCGGTATAATATTTGATGATATGACAGGAAAGTATTCGATCTACGCCATGCCTCAAGGCGAGGTGCGCAACAAATTGCAAGCCTTAGCAGATCAATTGAGTGAAACCTACAAAACTCCTAAATTTGAACCTCATGTGACCATAATTCCGAACGTAGTTGGCAGTGAAGAGGAAATCATTGCCAAAACAGAACAGTTGGCCAAGCTCATAAAACCTTACAAAGTTGAATTAAGAGAAATAGGTTATGGCAATACCTATTTTCAATGTCTTTTCATCAAAGGCGAGGCAACCCCAGAAGTGATAGCCGCAAGCAACAAAGCCAGAGAAGTTTTTGATAGGTTCAGCGATCCGCCGTACGATCTGCATCTTAGCATTATGTACGGGGAAAATTGCGCGGCTGACACTAAAGAGGAAATTATAAGAAAAATCGGCCGCAGTTTTAATCTAAGTTTCTTGGTAGATCGCGTCTATCTTTACACCGCAGACGGCAGTCCGGAAGAATGGCACAGAGTTAAAGAATTTCCTCTGAAAAATTTGCAGCCCCAGGGGGAGTCGAACCCCCGTTATCGGGATGAAAACCCGATGTCCTAACCGCTAGACGATAGGGCCAACGAGCTTATGCTATAATAGAAGTGATCTGATTTAAAGGCAAATTAAGTTTGCCTTTTACTCTGTAGTCTTATAATTTCTTCTTATGTCTTATTACCGTTTCTTGGAAATGGTGCCGGGACTTCTGGCTTGGAGCACCTTGATTTTGATGGTCGTTTTATCAAGCAGGGCCCCGGCCTATGTGGCAATTTTTATAATTCTCTTCGACGCTTACTGGTTTTTCAAAACCATCTATTTCACCCTGCATCTTCAGGCCGGCTTCAAGGAGATGCGTGAGAATCTGAAAGTTGACTGGTTGAACAAAGTAAGAGAGCTAAAAAAACCCTGGGAACAAATTTATCACTTAGTCATCTTCCCAATGTACAAGGAGCCTTACAGCGTGATAGAAGAAAGCCTGTATTCGTTCTCAAGAGTAAATTACCTGCTGGATAAGTTCATTGTAGTGCTGGGCATTGAGGAGCGGGCCGGCCAAGAGGCGGAAGAGGTTGCTAAAAAAATAAAAAAAGAATTCGGCGGCCAGTTTTGCGAGTTTTTAATTACCGTTCATCCCAAAAATTTGCCAAATGAAATTCCCGGCAAGGGATCGAACGAGACTTGGGCGGCCAAAGAGGCAAAGAGGTTAATCATCGACCCCAAAAAAATTCCCTACGAAAATATTTTAGTTTCAACTTTTGATGCCGACACCCAGGTTTTCCCGGAATATTTCGCCAGACTGACTTATGTGTTCCTAACCGCCGAAAGACCCGAGCGCTCGAGCTACCAACCCATTTCCTTTTTTACCAACAACATCTTCGAAGCGCCCATATTCGCGAGAATTATTTCTTTTTCTTCAACTTTCTGGCACATTATGAACCAGGCGCGTCCCGAGAAACTTATTACTTTTTCCTCCCATTCCATGCCGTTCAAGGCCTTGGTTGAAATCGGATTTTGGACGACCAATCATGTTTCTGAAGACTCCATTATTTTTTATCAGCTGTATTTGCACTATAACGGCGACTGGCGGGTTACGCCCTTGGGGTACCCGGTATCAATGGATTCAAACGTGGCTCCGACGTTTTGGGAGACTTTGAAAAACATTTATAAGCAGCAGCGTCGCTGGGGCTGGGGAGCGGAAAACGTTCCTTATCTGATAGATGGGTTCTTCAAGAACAAAAAAATTCCGATTTTATCCAAAATCAAGTGGTCGCTTTACACGATAGACCTCTATTGGGAGTGGGCGACTAACGCCATTCTTATCTTTGCCTTGGGGTGGCTGCCGGTTGTTCTGGGCGGAGAAGCTTTCAATCTCACTCTTTTGTCCTACTCGCTTCCCGAGATTACGAGAAATATCATGATTTTGTCTTCATTCGGAATCATTAGCTCGGCTGCTTTAAGCATGCTGCTTTTGCCGCCAAGGCCGGCGTGGTTCAGGGCAAAGCATTATTTCCTTTACATTTTCCAGTGGTTACTAATGCCCGTCACCTTGATTGTCTTCGGAGCTATCCCCGGACTTGAAGCGCAAACCAGACTGATGGTGGGCGGAAAATTCAGGTTGGGGTTCTGGCCGACGCCAAAGACGAGAGTTAATGGCGTCGAGGTCTAATTTATTCCAGGTGGATTTCTTTATTGAATTGTTTTAGACGATTCTTTAGTTCCGGATAGTTTTTAAGGGCAGAACTTCTTTTTAAAACTTTCTCCGCCGCTTCGCGGGCGGTTTTTATTAGTTCCGGATTTTGAAGGGCGCTCATGGCAACGTCAGGAATTCCGGTTTGATCCTCACCCAAGAATTCGCCTGGGCCCCGGAACTTCAAATCTTTTTCCGCAAGTTCGAAACCGTTTTTGGCGGTTAAGAGCGCCTCTAACCTATCTCTGGTTGTCTTGGCGGGAGATTCGGTAAATAGGAAACAGAAAGATTGATGTTCTCCGCGACCGACCCGCCCCCTGAATTGATAAAGTTGCGCCAAACCGAACTTCTCGGCCCCCTCGATCATCATTATTGTGGCGTTCGGAACGTCAACGCCCACCTCAACAACCGATGTAGTGACGAGGATATCCAACTTGCCGGCTGCGAAATCCGTCATAACTTCCTCTTTGCTTTTTCCGCCGGAGGCGGACCCGCCTTTGGCGGGCATTTTACCGTGAAGCAAGGCCACCCTTAAGTCCGGAAAAACCTTTTTGGAGAGTTTTTCATATTCTTCTTTCACGGTCTTTACTTCAAGGGTTTGGAAGTTTTTGTAGTTTACAAGCTCTTTGTTCTCTACCGGTTCAATCCTTGGACAAATTACAAAAACTTGTCTGCCGCGCCGCACCTGCCCGCGAATGAAGGCATAAGCCTTGTCACGATTCACTGGGTCCACGATTTTGGTTATGATTGTTTTCCTTCCTTTTGGCAGTTCATCAATTATTGAAAGGTCCAAATCGCCGAAGATCGAAAGCATGAGAGTTCTCGGGATGGGGGTTGCCGACATTGTCATCAGGTGCGGATGAATTTTGTTTTTGGTGAGCGCTTCTCGGAGAAGATGGGCGCGCTGTCCCACCCCGAAGCGATGTTGCTCGTCTACAATTACGAGTGCTAGGCTCTTGAAATTGACGCTCTTTTGAATCAAAGCGTGCGTTCCAACAACGATTTTTATTCGTCCGGCTTCTATTCCCTTTATAAACTGCCGCTTTTCGATTTTTTCTTCCAAATCGTCTCCCATAAAAAGTTTTGTTTCCTTGGAAACGAGAAGTCCGATTCCCCCAGAGAAATTTCTGAAAAACTTCGTCAACGTCTTATAGTGCTGTCTTGCTAAAATCTCGGTTGGTGTCATAAAAGCAACCTGATAGTTTTCTGCGGTAATAATGGCGGCCACACCGGCGACAATCGTTTTGCCGGATCCAACATCTCCTTGAAGAAGGCGGTTCATCGGATGATTCTTTTTTATATCCTTCAAGATTTCCCACAAAGATTTTTTCTGGGACACGGTGAGCGGGAAAGGAAGGCCTTCAATAATTTTTTTCACGCCATCAATGTCAAAATTGATTGCTTTGGCTGCCTCTTTAGCGAGACTCATTTTCTGCATTATGTTTTTCATCTGGAGCAGGAAGAGTTCCTCAAAAGCGAATCGTCTTTTAGCGCGGTTGGCGTCCGTTAAATTCTCCGGGGAGTGTATCTCTCGTAAAGCTGAATTTATTTCTGGGAGTTTGTTGTCGGCTAAAACGTCTTGTGGTAAAAACTCCGGTATTTTTTCCAGCCTTTCCAGAGCGGAATAAATGAAAAACCGGAGACCTTTTGAGGTTAACCTTTTCGTCTCCGGATAAATGGGAACCAGTTTTCCTGTATGTTTAGTTTGTTCCGCCCCGCCGCCTACTAGTTCGTAAGTGGGATTCGATAAGTAAATTTTTTCCTTTCTTACGAGCACCTTACCAGCGAAATTGGCCTCTACCCCTTGTTTTAAAATTTGTTTTACGTATGGCTGGTTAAACCAGACGGCCCGGATTGAGCCGGAGTCGTCCGAGAGCAGCGCCTCAACGATTGTTATTCTCCTTCGCCAAGAGCGGCTCAAGTTTATCTCCTTAACAACCGCTCTAATGGTTTTTTCGTCGCCAGGTTTAAGTTCGGAGATCAGAGCCGTTTCGCTCCAGTCTTCGTAGCGGACCGGGAAATGAAAAAGGAGATCTCTAATGGTAGCGATGTTCAACCTCTTAAGTTTGCTTAAAAAGCGAGGCCCCAAGCCATTAAGTTCTGAAAGAGGAGCATCTAAAGTTAAGTTAGGCACTCTTTATATTCTAACCTGATATAATGGTTTTGTGAGCGCTGAAGAAAAAGTTGCCAAAGTTATCGGAATTACCCGCGGTTTAATCGGCAGACCGTATAAGTACGGGGCCAAAACTGAAGAAGCTCCTGAATTTTTTGATTGTTCTGGTTTTGTTCAATATGTTTTTAAAAAAGCGGGAGTAGAACTTCCCAGGAGCACTATTGAGCAAGCGGCGGAGGGAATTGAGGTGGAGATAGAGAAATTAAAACCCGGCGACTTAATCTTTGCTCACGGTAAGTACGGTCACTATGACCCCCGTTTCCCGGAAGGCATTGGCCACGTGGCGATTTACATTGGTGATGGTAAGGTAATTCACGCCGCCTCACGGCGGATTGAAGAAAAACCCATTCGTGAAGAAGGAGCTGTGATTGAATCATCTTTAGCTGATTATATTTCAGGGTGGGCGCCGGTTGTGGTTATAAAAAGAATGATCTAATGAAAAATGAAAAGTAAAGCTTTACCTCTTTACTCGCAATATTTGGATGTCAGAAAAAAATCTTGGCGCCCAAGAGCTTGCGGTATTGTTAGCTTAAAGACGCTTATGGAGTATTGGCAGAGGATTGGTAAGAACAAGACAAAGAAAATACCAAGCGTCGATATTCTCTTTAAAAAAGGACTGAGACATAATGCCTACTTACGTGGCGTCGGTTGGAAGCATGCCGGCTTGACCAGCTTGGCAAGACGTTATGGGTTTAAAAAGTCTAAAAGTTATGATTTGGCGGGGAGGAAAACAGATGAAGCAGTTAAAGTTTTGAAAAGATTTTTAAAGCTGTCACCTCTAATTGTTTCCGTTTTTAGTGGATATAAACCTAAAGGAGGAGGGCATCTGCCGCTTTTAATATCTTTAACTTCTCAAAAAGCTAAACTTATTGATCCGGCTGGCAAGAATCGGAAATCGATTATCAAAATTCTGCCATCGGCAAAATTTCTACGAGCCTGGAAAAAGAGGTTTATAGCGATAAAGCCTTAATTTATGTGCACCCACAAGGAGTTGAACCTTGAACCGTCGCCTTAAGAGGGCGCTGCTCTGCCAATTGAGCTATGGGTGCCTTGTTAATAAG
>CAZSQQ010000009.1:5904-22636 GCA_964609135.1 uncultured Candidatus Saccharibacteria bacterium | reverse complement strand
TAATAAATAGAACTATCGCCCAGGGACGAACACCGTCCGCCGACGCTAAAGCTTTGGCGGATTGCGATTTATAGTCCTTCGACAAGCTCAGGAATAAATCGGGAACATTTGTCCATCACCTTTGGGCTTGTAATTTAATGGCAGAATACCGCATTTGCACTGCGGAGATGGGGGTTCGATTCCCCCCGAGTCCACCAGCCCAAAGGTGATGGATAGAGATGGGAGTTCGACTTGTGGTGAGTCCTTCAATAAATTCAGGATAAACTCCGTCGAACCATTCTCCCTAGGTCCACATTCTCCTAAGCCCTCGGTGCCGGAGGACTTCAGAGTACTCGGCACTTCATTAACGTTGTTTTTGCGGTCCAATGCGCTAAAATGAACGTATGCCGGATTTGTTTTTGGTGCTTCTCGTGGGATTCGCGGGCGGGGTGGTGCGGGGGCTCACGGGGTACATTAAGTACCGCAGCTCCTATAAGAACGTCCCCTTCATGCCCGGTTATTTTGCTTTCACCGTGGCCGTCTCCGGCACGGTTGGGTTGCTCGCGGCCTGGGTTACGAAAGACTTGGGCATTACTTTTTTGGGCCTGCCGTCTGTGACGCCGGCTTTGGCTTTGGTCATCGGCTATGCCGGCGGCGACTTTATTGAAAACCTCTACAAAATCCTGACTGGCAAAGCGTCGCTTTACAATTTGCCCGTTGCCAAACAATAACTGTCCACGATTAAAGTTTGTGGAGATGTGCCAGAGTGGTTGAATGGGACGCACTCGAAATGCGTTATATCCGAAAGGATATCGGAGGTTCGAATCCTCCCATCTCCGCCAGTCAAAAGGTGCGGGGTCGAGAAAAAGCCGTTTCTCGCCGAACGGCGGGGTATGGGAAGCGTGAGCTTTGTTTTACAATGAGAGACATGGAAGCTCGCAGTGTTCACTTAACGAGAGACATAATAATCATTTTCTTCAGTATTGTCATAGCGGTACTTCTCCTAAAATCGGGAATTTTGAGTGAGCTCATCTCTTCGGCTCAAGAGATTAAATTTATCGGGAGCATCATAGCAGGACTCTTCTTTACCTCGGTTTTTACCGTAAGCATTGCCGCAGCGGTTTTGGGCGAGATTGCCGCCGAATCCCAATCGGTAGTTCAAGTGGCTCTGTTGGGCGGCCTGGGCGCCGTTATCGGCGACTTGGTAATTTTCAATTTTGTGAAGGACAGTTTAACTGAAGATATTGAGTTCTTATTTGACAAGATAAAAAATCAAGGCTTGATATCGGTTTTCCATCACCGACTGCTTAGGTGGCTCGTTCCGCTTATCGGCGCCCTAATTATTGCCTCGCCTTTGCCCGACGAGTTAGGCATCAGCATACTGGGCTTTGCTAAACTAAGAACCGCTTTATTTATTCCCATCTCTTTCACCTTCAATTTCTTGGGCATTTTGATTGTCGGCCTCATTGCTAAAAATCTTCTCGCCATATGATATCACGGGAAGCATTGACAAAATCTTTTTGGTCTTTAACCAAAGAAAAGACCCTCGAGATTTTGGACAGTTCTCCGGATGGTCTTAGCGAAGACGAAGTCCGGGAGCGGCTTAGCGTCTTCGGCCGCAATGTGTTGCCTCAAGATGACGGGGTTTCCAAGATTCATATCGTCCTCAATCAGCTCAAATCCCCCATAATTTATATTCTAATTTTTGCCGGGGCGGTTACTCTTGCCCTCCAAGATTTTAAAAGCAGTTTATTCATTTTTGTCGCCGTTTTTATAAATAGCGCTTTGGGTTTTTATCAGGAAAACAAGGCGGAAACTGCCCTCCAAAGTTTGAGAATTTATCTTAAGGAAAGAGTGAGAGTGGTAAGAGAAGGAGAAGAAAAAGAAGTTGACGTGGGAGAGCTGGTTCCGGGAGACGTTGTGAGACTTCTCCCCGGGGCTCGAGTTCCGGCCGATGGGCGGCTGCTTTTGGCAGATGAATTTTCCGTTGACGAGTCAATTTTAACCGGAGAATCGCTCCAGGTAACCGATAAATCTGATAAACCGGTCAGTTTGAACGCCAGTCTACCGGATCAAAAATCAATGGTCTTTGCCGGAACCTTGGTCGAAGGGGGAGTGGGAATGGCGGCGGTTACCGGAACCGGGAGCGGCACCGAATTGGGTAAAATCGCGAGAGCCGTGAGAACGATTGAAAGAGAAAGTACACCCCTTCAAATTTCGCTTGGCCGGTTTGCCGTGAGAGCCAGTTTAATTTTAGGGCTGCTCACTTTGCTTTTATTTATCTTCGGAATTTATTCCGGGCACAGGCCCTTTGAAATGTTTTTGATTTCCGTGGCGGTGGCGGTATCGGCCGTTCCCGAGGGATTACCCATTGCCTTGACGGTGATTCTCTCGGTAGGGGTTGAACGCTTGGCGAGACGCAAGGGAATAGTAAGAAAACTTTTGGCAGCCGAAACCTTGGGGAGCACCACTCTCATATTAACTGACAAGACGGGAACCCTGACCCAAGCCAAAATGGAGCTCGCTAAAATCGTGAGCCATAGACCCAAGGAAGAGATTTTAGCCGCCGCTCTCATTAACACCGATGTGATCGTGGAGAACCCCGGCGACGAACCCAACAAGTGGAGAATAATCGGGCGGCCGCTCGAGGCCGCCCTGGTCAGGGCCGCCGCCGAATACCGGGTGCTTTTACCAAAAATAAAAGACAATATGAAGATATTGAATCTCGTGCCGTTCAATTCCACCCTAAAGTTCTCCGCCGTTTATCTGGAGTCGGACGGTAAGAAATTTTGGAATTATATCGGCGCCCCGGAGGTCTTGATCGGTAAATCAAAACTTAGCCGGATTGAAAAAGAAAAGATTTTGAGAACTCTGGATAATTTGGCTTACGCCGGACACCGGGTCTTGGGAGTGTTAAGAGACGGCGATTTTTACGGGCTTATAGCCTTTAAGGATCCGGTTCGACCGGGCGTGAGCGGAGCCCTTAAGAAGGTGAGTCTGGCCGGGGTGCGCACGGTTATGGTGACCGGCGATCATAAGGGCACCGCCGAGGCTTTGGCCAAGGAAGTGGGACTCGCGGCGGATACGGGGGAAGTTTTGGCGGGCAGCGAGCTTCAAAAAATGAGCGACGGGGAGTTAAAAAGAAAAATTAACCAAATCAAAATTTTTGCCCGAGTCACTCCCGAGGATAAACTGCGCTTGACCAGGGTTTATATGTCTTTAGGGGAAGTGGTGGCCGTTACCGGCGACGGCGTAAACGACGCCCCGGCCCTGAAGAACGCCGATATCGGAGTGGCCTTGGGAACAGGCACCGATGTCACCAAGGGCGCCTCCGACCTGATCATTTTGGACGATAATTTTGAAACAATCGTTTCCGCCATTGAAGAGGGCCGGCGGATTTTGGACAACGTGAAGAAAGTGATCATTTATCTTCTTTCCAACTCCTTAGACGGGTTGTTTTTGATCGGGGGATCGATTATGGCGGGGGTGGCTTTACCGCTTAACGCGCTTCAGATTCTCTGGGTTAATTTTTTCTTAGACAGTTTTCCGGCGAGCGCCCTGGCATTCGAAGACGGCAAAGACTATTTAAAATTGCCGCCGTCCAAAGTAAAGAAAGAATTGTTTGATTCCCAGTTAAAATTCCTGATCTTGGTTATCGGTGTCATTAGCAGTTTCCTTCTTTTTGTCATGTATTTTATTTTGCTAAAACTTGGATTTGAAGACGAGGTTGTGAGAACATTTATTTTTGCCTCTCTATCTACTTACACTCTCTTTTTAGTATTTTCAATCCGCAATCTCAATCTAAGCATCCTATCTTATAATTTCTTTTCCAACCCCTATCTTCTTGTAAGCGTGATTATTGGTATGGGACTTACACTCTTAGCCATTTATCTTCCCCGGCTTCAGGATGTTCTGGGAACGGTTGCTTTGCCGTTGCCATGGTTAGCGGGGGTCGTCGTTTTTGGCTTCCTTAACGTTCTCATTGTTGAATTTAGCAAACTCCTTTTTAAGAGGTAATTTGTTATAATTAAGGACATGAAATCCAATCCAGGATTCACCCTTGTCGAGCTTATAATCTATACTGCCATTTTCAGCCTGGCGGCGACCTTTCTTACCAGCGTTCTTGTTACGACCGTCCGCATTGAAAACAGAGAGACCGTTGCCAATGAAGTGAGCAGCCAGCTGAAACTGGTGTTGGATACCGTTCAGCGGATCGTGAGAGAGTCGAGCCTGATCGAAAAGACTTACGAGGGAACGAATGAAGCAACCCCCTGTACCACTTTTTGCGCCCTTAAGCTAAGAATGAGCGTGAGCTCGCTTGACCCTACGGTCGTAAGATCTGACGCGAACGGCATTTATCTGAAACAGGGAAGCGGGGCGGAAGCGGCTCTAACCAATACCAAAGTGAAAGTTAACAGTTTGGTTTTTACGAAGCTAACGCCTGCCGGCGGACACTCGACCGTTCAGGTTGATGCCTCGCTTCAATTTATATCAACCAATCCCAATCTGGCGGTTATAAAGGCCGTTCGCTCGGCCATAGGCAGGGTGTCGGCCGCGACTTTTGATTCCGATTTATTGCCGGATGCCGATAATTTGAGGAGTGTCGGACAAACCGGTCCCAATCTCCAGTGGAAGAACGGAAGATTCTCGGGAGATTTGACCATTGGAGGCAATGTGGGAGCCGGTCTCACCAGTCCCACGCAAAAGCTGGAAGTGAACGGCGGCGCGAGGTTGAATACGGCAACGGCGAAACCGACCTGTGACTCGACGACCCGCGGGACATTCTGGGTTGTGCAAGCCGGAGCCGGAGTTAAAGATGATGTTCAGGTTTGCGCCAAGGATGCCGGGGACGCTTACGCCTGGAGGGTAATTTATTAATCACCCGGCTTTGGCCAAGACCAGGACTTTTACGTCTTTCACTCCGGCGCGCCGCAGAACCTTCTCGGCTTCCTCCACCGTTGCCCCGGAAGTATAGACGTCATCAACCAGCAAAACATTTCTGTTTTTAACTTTCTCTTTGTTTTGAGATGAGACCTCAAAACAATTTTTAATGTTTTCTCTCCGTTCGTCGTGGTTTTTGAGGCCAATTTGCGATTTCGTGTTTTTGATCCGTTTCAAAATCCCGGTTTCAACGGGTAGCTGGAGATGACTGCCCACAATTCTCGCCAGTTCTTCCGCTTGGTTAAAGCCTCGGGAGCGGAGCCTCCTCGGGTGAAGCGGGATGGGGATCACAACCGGGTGGTGAAGGGATATTTCAACGGTTTCCAGATAACGAATCAGTATCCGGCCCAAAGGCGCCCCCAGCGCTTCCAGATGATTGTATTTAAACTGATGGATGAGATTTCTTAAAATTTCGTTCTCATAGGAACTGGCCGCGAAAACGAGATATTTGCCCGCCTCACGAAAGACAAAACTGTTAATCCCAATAGAGTTGAAACACACCTGGCAGATAAGAGCTAATGCCTCTTTCTCCCCCTCCCGTAAAAATCTTTTGCAGTTTATGCAAATGGGCGGGAAAAGAATCTCAAGAAAAACCCTCCAAATTTTTCTTAGTTGTTTCACCTGTGTTATTATACTAATAAAGAGAGTAATTAACCCATTCGACAAGCTCAGGGTCAATCCCGAGCGAACTCGAAGGATTGAGATGTTTTTTGATTTTCCTAAATTTTTAAAGATCGGAGGCGGAAGCCGAGCTTCATATTTGGGAGTTGATATCGGAACGACTTCCATAAAAATGGTTGAGCTTGCGCCCGGCAGAGGCAAGCCGATTTTGCAGAACTACGGGATTCTTGAAAACTACGGACACTTAGAGCGGCCGAACAGCGTGATTCAGACAAGCAGTTTGAAGATGATTGATTCCGATGTGGCCGACCTGCTTAAAATTCTTATGGGGCAGTTGAAACCTAAAACCAGGGATGTTGTCGCGTCGGTACCCCCATTTTCCTCGTTTACCGCTCTTTTAGATGTGCCGGCAATGTCAGCCGAGGAAACTGCGCAAGCCATGCAATATCAGGCGAGATCGCTCGTGCCGCTTCCCATATCGGAGGTGACCATCGATTGGCTCACGGTTGGCGAGTATGAGGATGACAAGGGGACAAAGAAACAGCAGATTTTTCTTGTTTCCGTTCCGAACGAGGAAATAAAAAAATATCAGGCAGTTTTCAAAATGGCGGGGCTCTCCCTCCGAGCTCTTGAGATTGAAGGGCTTAGTCTCGTGAGAATCTTAACCAAGGGCCGGGGGACAACCTTGATAATGGATATCGGGGCGCTCTCGACCTCGATTGCGGTGGGGGATGGGGGGTTCTTGAAGTACAGCGCCCAGACCGATTTTGCCGGGAGTTCCTTGACCCAAGCCGTTGCCAAGGGTTTGGAGATTAATGTCCGCCGGGCTGAAGATCTAAAAAGGCAGCGAGGGTTGAAGGGAACCGGCGGGGAATACGAGCTTTCCACTTTGATGCTGCCTTATTTGGATGTTATACTTAATGAAGGAAAGCGAGTGAGGGATATTTATGAGAAGAATTACTCGCCTCGCAGCGAAGCGGGTCGGGGGAAAATAGAGAAAGTTATCCTTTCCGGAGGCGGCGCCAACCTTTTGGGAATCGAAGCCTACGTTTCCGACTATTTTTCTCTCCCCGCAGAAAAGGCGAACCCTTGGGACGGCGTCGGTTTTCCGAAAGATTTAACACCGCTTCTTGGTGAGCTCTCGACCTTGCTGCCCGTTGCCTTGGGTCTTGGGCTAAAGCAATTTTGGGAGAGCGTATAATAAGATTAATCATGGCTCAAGAAGTGAATAGCAATCTTGGCGAACAGTTTTTCCGCGAAGAGATTCGCGTCGGCTGGCCTTGGCGGCTCATGATTACCATGTTCGTCGTTTTCCTCATAGCGCTCCTTGTTTATCTGGGACTTGTTTTCGGTTACAAGCCTTTTTTAAATAGCTCTTTAGCCGGAGTGCAGAGCGAGCTTGACAGTGTCAGTGCTGGGTTTTCTTCTGAAAAGAGAGAAAACTTTGTTAACTTCTATTCGCAGCTTACTAATCTGCAGAAACTTTTAGTCAATCACAAAGTTGCCTCAAAAGTTTTCTCGTTCTTGGAGCTCAAGACCGCCAAGGATGTGAGTTACACGGGAATTGATTTATCCGTTCCCGACAGGACATTGACCCTCGAGGGAGTGACTCGTTCTTTCGAATCTCTCGCGGCACAGCTCACCCTCTACGACGAGGCTAAAGAAGTAAGGAGAGTTACCTTAGACAGTTCCAAATCGAACGGAACCAGCGCTCAATTCAAGGTCAAATTGCTTCTCGCCCCGGAAGTTTTTAAACCATGATGATCTCCCGATGAAAGCATCCACCAAAAGGTTCTACAGCTTGCTCTTGAGCCTGGGGCTCCTCTTCGGGGTGCTCTTTATCTTCTCGAGCCTGATCCAACCTGAGTATGCTGAAGTCCAGAGAATTCGAGGTGAGCGAGAGGCCAAGACAAAACTTTTAGAAGATTTTAGGGCGACTGCCGACGCGTTGAATCAGCTGTTAGAGAAGTATCAGAATATTTCAGAGCTCCAAGCGGCACTTTCATTATCCCTCCCCATCGGCGAAAAAGTTCCCGATATCTTTAATCAGATTCAGGGGATGGCTAAGCTTAGCGACGCGAGGATTGATTCAATTTCATTCCAGTATCTGGGCGTTGATTATGGCGACAAATCCGCGATTTTAAGGCCTTTGGGGTCTTTAAGGGCGGCGGTGAAACTCTCGGGGTCTTACGACAGTTTGAAGAAATTCTTGGGAGCGGTCGAAACGAACATCAGGATTTTGGACGTAAGTACCATTGCTCTTGATGGCGGGGCGTTATCCAGGAACCCCGTTCTTAATTACACCGTGTCCCTGGATACGCGTTATCAATCCATTCGACAGGCTCAGGATTGACCTCTTCGAGCCTGAGCCTCAGAGCTGAAGGCCTGAGTCATAGTCAATCAGAAAAATAAAACCATGGCTATCATTGTTGAGGAAGAAAAAAGAGGACCGAGCCTATTCTTAGTCTTAGGGACTCTAATTGTCCTCGGCGCGCTTTTTGCCGGGACCTATTATTTATTTTTCGCCCCCGCGCCCTTGGTTGAGATTGTATCTCCGAAGGAATTGGAAACCACATCGGCGGTCACCAAAATTGAACTGGACCCGTCTGGAGTTACTGATTCCAATATTTACAAGGGCTTAAGACAATATGTTCAAAAACCGGAACTGGTATCTCCCGGTCGCGTAAACCCCTTTGAACCGTTTTAATCATGGATGACCGGATATTGGCGAATGCTCTTGTTAAGAATTCACTGCTCACAGACGAACTGGCGCAGAAGCTTTTAACTGAAGGAAAGGGGACCGGTCAATCCCTGGAGGGAATGATTTTAACGAGGAGGCTGGTTGACGAGACGTCTCTTATAAGAGCGAAAGGAGAAATTTTGGGTATTCCCTTCAAAAGGATCGAGCCCCAGTCCATTCCGGAGGACACGTTAAAGCTTATTCCCGAGGAAACGGCTAAGGCTTATAAATTTGTTCCAATTTCCCGTGACCAGAAGATGCTGGTAGTGGGGATGTTAAATCCCGAGGAGCCGCGCGCCCAAGAGGCTTTGAGATTTATTGCTAAGCAGAATAGATTGAGTTTGGGAGTCTATCTGGTAACCCCGTCTGATTTGGAACTGGCTTTGAGACGTTATTCGCCTTACGAAAACGAGATTCAGTCGGCCATCAGATCTTTGGATATCAAGCCAGGGAGCAACCTGAGTCAGGTTCAGAGAGCGGTTTCGTTGGATGAAATGGCCAAAGGCGATGAAGCGCCGATCATTAAAATTGTCTCTTCAACTTTGAGGGCCGCGGTTGAAGAGGGGGCGTCCGATATCCATATTGAGCCGCAAAGATCCAGGCTCCGCATCCGATTCAGAGTGGACGGCGACCTTCACGAAGCTTCATCTTTCCCGCTGGAGCTCCATCAGCCGATTGTGTCACGTGTTAAGATATTGGCCGAACTTAAGATTGATGAGACGCGGGTTCCTCAAGACGGCCGCTTTAGAACGATAATTTTCGGGAGAGACATAGACTATCGTGTTTCAACTTTCCCGACGCCGGTTGGCGAGAAAGTGGCCATCCGCGTTCTCGATCCGACCCTGGGACTTAAAAGCATCGACAATCTCGGGCTAATCGGGAGAAATGCCGATTTGGTGAGAGAAGCGGTGAGGAAACCTTTCGGGATGGTTTTAATTACCGGTCCAACCGGTTCCGGTAAAACTACCACCCTTTACGCTTTCTTGCAGATCATAAACCGCGAGGAGGTGAATATTTTGAGTATGGAGGATCCGGTCGAATATTTCGTTGAGGGCGTCAATCAGTCGCAGGTTCGTCCGGAGATAGGCTATACATTTGCCTCCGGTCTAAGGCAAGCAGTGCGTCAGGACCCAGATGTAATTATGGTGGGAGAAATCAGGGATTCGGAAACCGCGGAGCTGGCCGTTCAAGCGGCCCTAACGGGGCAAATAGTTTTGTCGACGCTTCACACCAATAACGCCCTGGGTGTCATTCCCCGTCTTATCGACATGGGCGTACAATCATTCCTTCTTCCGTCTTCATTGAACTTGATGCTGGCCCAGCGTCTGGTAAGGCGTCTTTGCGGTGATTGCCGGAGGGCCGAGCCGGCTTCGGGAGAAGTCGAAGATATTATTAAGAAGGAACTGGGAGCCTTGTCCAAAGAGATAATGAACGGTTTAACTCCCCCAATTGAGGCTGCCGGGCCTTTCCAGATTTATCACGCTCCGGGGTGTAAAGTTTGTAAAGGAAAAGGAGCGGTGGGCAGAGTCGGGCTTTTCGAAGTTTTAAGAATGACCAGGGAACTTGGGGAAATAGTGACTTCCGGTCCGACGGATATGAAAATCAGGGAAGAGTCGAGACGCCAAGGAATGGTAAGTTTGAGGCAGGACGGAATCTTGAAAGCCCTTCAAGGAATCGTTTCCATGGAGGAGGTGTTAAGGGAAACCGCGGCAACTTAGTTTATAATGAAGATATGGATTACCAAGCGAAGCTGAACGATTTGTTGCTTGCCGCCGCGAAGCAAAACGCCTCTGATTTGCATATTGCGGTCGGCAAACGTCCAACTCTTCGAATCGACGGCGCCTTAATTGAATTTCAAAAGGAAGCTATCTTAACTCCGGAAGACGCTCAAGGATTGGTGCTATCGCTGCTAACCGTTGAGCAGAAGGAAAAGTTTTTGAAATACGGCGATCTCGACCTTTCCTACGCCTTCGAAGACAAGGCCAGATTCAGGATTAACGTCTTTTTCCAAAGAGGGTTTATGGCCGCGGCCCTTCGGCTTATCCCCGCCGAAATAAAGAGCCTTGAAGAACTCCGTCTGCCGCCGGTGCTGCACGAATTTACTAAGCTGAACCAGGGATTCGTTCTGGTGGTGGGACCGGCCGGTCAAGGGAAATCAACAACTTTGGCGTCCTTGATCGACGAAATTAACCACAAGCGGATGGAGCACATCATTACCATCGAAGACCCGATTGAATACCTCTTCGTTCAGGACCGGGCGATTGTTTCACAGCGGGAGATGAAAAGCGACAGTCCGAGTTTTCACAGGTCACTCCGGGCACTCTTGAGGCAAGATCCGGATGTTGTCATGATCGGAGAAATGAGGGACCAGGAATCAATGGCGACAGCCATGACCGCGGCCGAAACCGGTCACTTGGTTTTTTCAACTCTCCACACCAATTCCGCCGCCCAGACGATAGACAGAATCATTGATTCTTTTCCGGAAGGCCAGCAGGGTCAGATGGCTTCTCAGCTCGCAGCCACCTTGGTGGGCATTGTTTCACAGAGACTGGTGCCCCGTGTTGACGGGGGGAGAATTCCCGCCTGCGAAGTCATGTTGGTTAACTCCGCGGTGAGGAACCTCATTCGCGAGAAGAAAATTTACCAAATTGATCTCGTCATTGAAACAAGTCTGCAGGAAGGGATGATAACTCTGAATAGATCACTGGCCCAGCTTGTCAAGAACAAGGAGATATCGCTTGAAAATGCCGAGCTTTATTCTCTGAATTCCGGGGAACTGCGAATTCTTCTGGAAAGAATATAACGGGATGAAGTTCAAATACAAAGCCAGAACCAAGGACGGTGAGCTTCAAGTGGGTTTCGTCGAGGCGGTGAGCCGCGATGCGGGGTTAAATATTCTTGCTTCGAACAGCCTCTACATTTTGAGCATCGACGAGGCGGAGAAGAAAGACTGGCAGTCGGCGTTCTCCACCATCTTTAGCAGAGTTGGGGCCAAGGACTTGATGGTGTTCACGCGTCAGTTTGCGACGCTCTTGGGCGCCCAAGTTTCGATGAGCGATGCCCTGCGGACACTGGCAAGACAGACCGGCAATCCCTTTTTAAAAGAAGCGACCGTTGAAATCAAGGAGGACATTGATTCGGGACTTTCTTTATCGCAAGCGATGGAAAAGCAGAGCGACATTTTTTCCCTCTTTTACATCAACATGATTCGCTCCGCTGAAATCACGGGACGCGTGGAAGGCGTGATGAATTTCCTGGCCGACTATATGGAAAAGCAGTATCTCTTGACCTCAAAAGTGAGAAACGCGCTTATCTATCCCTCAATGATGATTATCCTCTTCTTCGTTGTCGCGGCCATTATGGGGGCGGTGGTTCTGCCGCAAATCGGTTCAGTCTTCAAAGAATTGGGGGTGAACCTACCTTGGTTTACGGAACTTTTGATTGTTGGCGGCGGTTTTCTGGCTCTCTGGTGGTGGGCGATACTTCTCGCCTTCTCGGTTTTTGGAATTTTCATAGTTGATTATTTTAAGACCGAGGAGGGAAGGGTCGTTTTTGATGAACTGGTCTTGAGAATTCCGGTTTTTGATAAACTTTTGAAGGAACTCTACGTTGCCCGTTTTGCGGAGTCCTTGAGCGTTCTCATCAAGGGAGGAATTCCCATCGTCCAGGCCATAGAAGTTACCGGCCACACCGTTGGCAGTCTTATTTATAAGGAAATTCTGCACCAGGCCGCGGAGGACGTGAGGCGCGGTGAACTTTTATCGCAATCTTTGGCAAAACATGAGGATTATTTCCCTCCGCTGGTGGGGCAAATGGTTGCCATCGGGGAGGCCACCGGTCGGTTGGAGGAACTCTTAGAGAAAGTTGCCGGTTTTTATGGCCATGAAGTCGATGACCTGGTAAGCAACTTGGTCGAGATGATACAACCGGCTCTGATGGTGGTCGTCGGACTTTTGGTCGGCGCGCTCTTCGCTTCGATTCTTCTCCCCATCTACAGTTTGGTTTCAACCTTTTAGGTGTGGTAAAATAAAAGGGTCATGAAAAAGGAACAAGGTTTTACTCTTATCGAAATGTTTATCGTAATCGCCGTTATCGGCATCTTGGCCGGGATAGTTCTCCGCGGCACTGCCGGGTTTCAACAGTCGGCGCGAGACACGAGGAGGATTGGAGACTTGAAAAACGTTCAGACCTACTTGGAACTCTATTTTAACAGATGCGGCCACTATCCTGGGGACGCGAACTGCGGCAACGCTATTCCTACGACTTGGGGGGATCCTGCGAATCCCAGTTCCACTAGCCTTGTCGGTGCGCTTAGTTCAGTCACGTCTCCCAGCAACATTTCCAAAGACCCGGTATCAAGCCGCAATTATTTCTATGGAGTGGAATCAACTGACCTTCTCCAATATCTTCTGGGCGCCAAACTCGAAAAAGACAACAAGGTTTTAAGAGACGACATCAATACCGTCCCGGCGGGCTTTACCACGACTACCGGCGCCAATTGTGATAATGCCTCTCCCAATTTTGGCTATTGCATCCAGTCCTAGTTTTGTCTTGAACTTCCTATTTCTTTTCTTCCTGGGCCTCGCGGTCGGGAGTTTTTTGAACGTTGTCTCCATCCGTTATTCTCCGGAAAAGAAACTTTTTCACGGGATTGCCGGCCGCTCTTATTGCGACCATTGCGGAAAAACTCTTTCCTGGTACGAGTTAATTCCTCTTTTTAGTTTTTTAATTCAACTGGGCAGATGTCGGTCTTGCCATGCGACGCTCGACCTTCAGTACCCGTTGGTTGAGTTCTTAAGCGGAGTCATTTTTACTGCCGTTCCAGTAAGTTTTCTCGCCAATCTCGACCAGAGTTTTTACGCTATGGCGAGAGTCTTCTATCCGTGGTTTGAAGTTACGAGACGAACCTTAACCGGCGGACTGACTGAAGGCTGGATTATGACCATTCTTTGGATTTTGGTTTTTCTGACACTTCTTCTTATTGCTGTAATCGACTTTCGGTTGAAGGTAATTCCCGACGGTTTGAATATTTTTCTGGGAGTTTTGGCCGTTACGGCACTCGCGACCCGATATTATTTCCAAGATTTCGGTCTCATAAAGGGCGCCGTTCACGATTCTTTCATGGGGAGTTACGCCGTGATGTTTCGCTTCAGCGACGGCCTGTTAATAAATTACCTTACTGGTGCCCTACTGGGAGTTATATTTTTTGGCGGACTTTATTTTATAACGAGAGGCTGCGGAATCGGCTTTGGCGACGTAAAACTTGCTCTGCCTCTGGGACTCATCTTAGGGTATCCGGACATAGTTTTGGTTTCTATGATCTCATTTATCCTTGGAGCGATAGTTGGCGTTTATTTTATTCTTATAAAAAAGAAAGGGATGAAAGACTCGCTCCCATTCGGTCCGTTTATGGTTTTGGGGGTTACATTAGTCTTCTTTTTCGGTTACGATATTGTTGATGTCTATTTCCGCCTCTTTAAATTCTAAGAAGGGGTTTACCCTAATTGAGATGGTCATAACAATCAGCTTGATTGGTTTTTTACTCTCTATAACTGCTACGTCAGGCGGTTCAAGTAAACGTCAGTTTCTCCTTACCACCAGCCAGGAACATTTAAGAGCGTTGCTTTCCAGAGCGAAATTCTTAAGTGTGGGAACTACCTTTAGCGGCTCGGGTCAAACTGTTTGCGGTTACGGCGTTCACGTTGATAAGTCCGGAGGGGAGGCGTTTATTTTCAGGGATTTGCCGGCTGGTTTTTCTTGCCCGGGAGATTTCCGTTATTCGGGAGATACGCGGGAGAAAATAACCGGTTTCTTAAACGTGATGAAGCTTGATAGTGCCCTTAGTTTCAGCATTGATGCCGATGTCGTTTTCATTCCGCCGGATCCGACGACTGTTCTCCAGGGCGATGCGGCTGTCCCAGAAATTGAGGAGACGATCAGCATTGCGGGAGGGGATAGTCGCAGAATTAAAATAAATAAAGCCGGTCTCATAGATCTAATAACAAAATGATTGAAGTAAGGAAAACGAGCGGCCAGATGCTTTTAGAATCAGTCCTCGCGATGGGGATAATTGTCGTTGGTGTGGTAGGAGTTGTAAGTCTTGCTTCGAGATCGATCGGAGAGAGCCGCGTTGTCGCCGATCAGTTTGTGGGGGTAAACCTCGCCTCCGAAGGACTTGAGGTTGCGAAAAACATTTTAGGTGCGAATAGTTTGAATGGCCGGCCGTGGAACGAAGGATTCGGGGACGGCGATTATGAGGTAACCTACGCCAGTACCGACCTCGTGAGCCTCTTGGGGGCTCCGAGAAACTTGAGTTTTGATCCTGGAACCGGTCTTTTTGATTACGGTGGTCCGAGGGGTACAACTTTTACGAGAGTTATCAATATACGGAGGGTTAATGACCATCAAATCAGAGCCAAGGCTCGCGTTAACTGGAAATCCCGCGATGGCGGCAATAAAACGGTTACCCTTGAAACAGGTTTTCTTAACTGGAGATGAAAAGGAACGGGTTTACTTTAATAGAATTAATGGTGGCGATGGGGCTTTTTGCGACCGTTCTTACTTTTATTGTGTCTCTTTTCTTGCAGTCGGCGCGGGCTGAAAGAGTGGTCGCCAAGCGCGCGGCCGCGATCGACAATGTTTCTTTGGCAGTTGAGCAAATGGCGAGGGAAATAAGAACCGGGTCTAATTTCCCGAGTGTTCCCGCAAACGGCGAGCAAAAACGAGCTACGCTTAGCTTCACCAACCATCAGGGCGAGAGGGTAATCTATCGTTTGGAGAATGGCGCCATTGGAAAAAGCACCGACAACGGGACCAATTTCTTAACGCTTTCTTCCGGTAACGTGAAAATCAAGAAACTGGATTTCTGGATGATGGACAGGTCCCCGGATGGAACAAAGCGTTTCATTCCCAGAATTACGATTATTGTCCAGGCGGAAGGCCCCTTCGAGTCGCCGTTCAACCTTCAAACATCGGTCGAGGGAAGACTTCTATATTACACCCCGTGAAAATGTTCAAGCCCGTTAGTGAAAAAAGAGAGGGGCAAATGATGCTCTTAATAGTGCTTATTCTTTCCAGCATCATCGCCGTGGTGGCGGCTTTAGCCGGACTTCTTATTACGCTCCAGCTAAGACAGGTGACCGATGCTAGACAGTCGGCAGAGGCCATTTTCGCCGCCGACACCGGAATCGAGTGTATCCTGTTCCGGGAGTTCGGACCGCAGGCTACTGTTGACTGCCCCAGTCTAGACACTGATTATGTTTTTCCCGGCGGCGGTCCAAAGTTCAGGATTAGTCGCACTTATCTTGATCCCGTGACTGGCAGCGAGACTTGGGTGTCGGTCGGGCGGGACAGCAAGAATAGAATAGCGAGAGCTCTTCAGATTAAGTTTGTTAAACAATAGTTCTACTATGGCAGACGAGATTAAAGAAAATCCGAAGTTTGTTAATTTAGGGGTGATTCTCAATAACAAAGGTGAGGTCCTGTTGGTTCGTCGAGCGACGGAGGAAACTGGCGTTGATGGATCAGTTCTTAGGTGGGCATTACCGGGTGGTAGACAGGGTTTTGGAGAGACGAGAAGCGAAAGTGTGAAGAGGAAGATTTTGGAGAGGACTGGTTATGAAGTTGAACCTATTACTGAAATATCATTGCGGCTTCACCCGCAGTTTCCGGTCGTTGTGGCCTACCACATTTGTCATCTAATATCCCCGCAATCTATGACTACTAAAGCTACCGAAGCCGATAAGCTTGCAGAAGTAAAATGGGTTAAAAAGGAGGAGGTTTCTAAATTGATTACGACCGAGCTGGATCCCAACGTTAAGAAATATCTTGGTTTGTAGAGAATTAAAAGTTTATGCAAAGTCACTTGGATAAAACCGTAAAATGGGTTGGTGTGAGCGGAGGCTGGGCGAAAACTAATGATGAGATTGAAGGATTGGTTCGGAAGACAGTGCGGGAGATTATTCTCGCTGGGCAAGGCATAGTTTCTGGGGGTGCGCTGGGCGTTGATTTTATAGCACTTGATGAGGCCTTAAAGCAAAATCCCGGAGCCGATAGAATTAGAATTTATATTCCAACTCCGCTTGACAATTATACCGCTCATTATAGAAGGCGTGCCGAGGAAGGCGTGATTACAGCCGCACAAGCCGAGAGTTTGATTAGGCAACTTAGTAGTTTAAAAAACGTCAATCGGTTATCGCTTATTGAGCTGGAGAGAACGATCATTAATGAAGAGACTTATTTCGAGAGAAATTCTGCCGTAGTCAAAGCGGCCGATGAGTTAGTGGCCTTTCATATCATTACAGAGGTGTTTCCGGGAACGGGTACTCTGGATACTATTGTTAAGGCTAAAGAGAAGGGTATTCCGGTAAAAGTATTTACTTATGATTTAAGGGAGAAATAAGTATTCATTAACAGGTCTATACAAGTTTGAGAAAGCGTGCTATAATAATA
>CAZSQQ010000009.1:0-5804 GCA_964609135.1 uncultured Candidatus Saccharibacteria bacterium | reverse complement strand
CTAAAAAAGGAACTTTTTGATTTGGAAGAGGAGTATCCGGAGTTTATTGCACCGGATTCGCCGACCCAGCGTGTCGGCGGAAAGCCCTTGAAAGCATTTAAAAAATTTCGGCACGAGGAACCGATGCTCTCTTTTAACGACGCTTTCTCGGAAGACGATATGAAGGCCTGGCTTACCCGAATCGAAAATTACTTGGGAAGGAAAGTGAAGCGGGAATTTTACGTAGAGCTTAAGATTGACGGTTTGGCCATTGAACTGGTTTATGAAAATTGTGTTTTGGTTCAAGGTTCAACGAGAGGCGACGGTGTGATAGGAGAGGATGTTACGCAAAATCTAAAAACCGTTGAGGCGATACCGTTACGGGTAGAGCACAGGAAGCCGCCAAAGCGGTTAGTTATTCGTGGAGAGGTTTTTTTAACAAAAAAAGAGTTCGGGCGAATTAATAAAGAGCGGAGCAAAAGGGGTAGCAAAGTTTTTGCTAATCCAAGGAATATTGCCGCAGGTTCTATCCGCCAGCTTGATCCCAAAGTCACTGCTTCGCGCAGACTTGACTCTTATGAATACGATATAGTGAGCAATTTAGGTCAAGAAACGCACGCCGAGGAGCACGATATGCTGCACAGATTCGGATTTAAAACGAACCCAAACAATAAACTTGTTAAGTCGTTAGAGGAAATTTTTGAGTTCCGGAATTACTGGGAAAAACACCGCGAGAAACTTCCCTACGAAATCGATGGCATCGTCGTTATCTTGAATGACAACAAGGTTTATGGAGATGCGGGCGTTATCGGCAAGGCGCCAAGGGCGGCGATTGCTTATAAATTTTCCCCGAAGGAGGCGACAACCAAAGTTTTAGATATAAAGGTTCAGATTGGGAGAACGGGGGCTTTGACTCCCGTCGCCAAGCTTGAACCGGTCCGGGTTGGAGGCATAACTATAAGCAATGCGACTCTTCACAACTACGACGAAATTAAACGGCTGGAATTAAAGGTAGGCGATACTGTCGTTGTGAGCCGCGCCGGAGATGTTATTCCCCAAGTCACAGAAGTTCTGAAAGAATTGCGGACTGGGAAGGAAAAAGAATTCCGGATGCCGGAGAAATGTCCCGTCGACGGCTCCAAAGTCGTGCACGATGGAGCAATTTATCGATGTTCCAACCGCGGCTGCGGAGCGAGATTAAGAGAATCTCTTTACCATTTCGTTTCCCGTGGAGCCTTTGATTTGAGAGGATTGGGCGGAAAAATCATCGACCGTTTCCTTGATGAAGGATTAATTTCGGATGCGGCCGACATTTTCGCGCTCAAGAGAGATGACATTGCCTCGCTGGAAAGATTTGGCGAGAAGTCTGCCGAGAACATTGTTGCCGAGATAGAGAGCAAAAAAATAATCAGTTTGCCGAGGTTAATATACAGCTTGGGGATTTTGCATATCGGCGAGGAAACCGCGGGCTTGCTGGGAGACGCGGCTATTGATGATGTGGAAGTTCCGCATAGGATTAAAATTAGCGACATTTCAAGGGCTTTAAGGAATCTTTCGATGGACGATCTCGAGCAAATTCCCGATATTGGGCCCAAGGTGGCAAAGAGTGTTTATGACTGGTTCCACGACGTCCGGAACATTAAATTTCTGGAGAAACTGGAGAAAGTAGGTGCGGAAATAGAAGCTCCCAAAAGGGTCCGCGGCACGAAGTTTTCCGGGAAGACGTTCGTATTAACCGGCACGCTTGAATCAATGTCTCGCGATGAGGCCAAGGATAAAATCAGAAACTTGGGAGGCGATATTTCAGAATCGGTTAGCAGGAAAACAGATTATATAGTTCTCGGCCGCGAGCCGGGGTCCAAATTTGATAAGGCAAAGCAATTGGGGGTAAAAACCATTAGCGAGGGGGAACTTTTAAGTATGTTAAAATAACTATATGGAATTGGATATAGAATATTTGGCGAAACTGGCGCGAATTGAGTTAACCGAAGCCGAGAAAGAAAAGTTTTCCAAGGAACTGGATGAAATTCTGGATCACTTCAAGGAGCTTCAAGAACTTGACACCAAAGACATAAAGCCAATGACTGGCGGGACTTCGCTTGAGAACGTTGTGAGAGAAGACGATCCCTCGGAGTGGACTGAAACCGGCAAAGGTAGAACAAGTTTTCCGGAAGAGAAAGACGGGTTCTTGATGGTGCCCAAAATGTTTGAATGACAGAGTCTTTGCAGAACCTGACAATTAAGGACTTTCACCGGGGATTTCTGGATAAAAAATTCAGCGCCTATGAGATTGTAAAATCCCTTTTTGATTATATTGAGGATAAAGACAAAGAAATTGGGGCCTATCTTTCTTTAAATAAAGATAGAGCCTTAGAGGATGCTTCTAAGGTTGATGTCGCTTTGGCCGAAAATAAGAATTTAGGATATTTGGCTGGTGTACCCCTTGCCCTAAAGGACATTATTTTGGTCGAGGGGATGCCCGCGACTGCCGGCTCAAAAATTTTGAAAGATTACGTTGCCGCTTACGATGCGACGGTATCTCGCAAGCTTAAGCTGGAAGGGGCAATCATTATGGGAAAAACTAACCTCGACGAGTTTGCCATGGGAAGTTCTACCGAGAACTCTGCCTTTAAAATAACCAAGAACCCTCATGATTTGACTCGTGTTCCCGGAGGTTCATCGGGCGGGTCCGCGGCGGCGATTGCCGCTCATATGGCGGTTGCCGCCTTAGGAACTGATACGGGGGGATCGGTTCGGCAGCCCGCGAGTTTCTGCGGAGTTGTGGGTTTGAAACCCACATACGGCGCGGTTTCGCGTTATGGTTTGATTGCCATGGCATCGTCTTTGGACCAAATCGGTCCCATTACCAAGACTGTCCAAGATGCCGCAATTCTCTTTAAGACCATTGCCGGGCAGGACGAAAAAGATTCAACAAGTGCAAAGACTGACTACGGCGACGAGCTTTTAAACCCCAAGCTTGAGGATATGAAAAAACTTACAATTGGCATACCCGAAGAGTATTTCGGAGAAGGACTGGACAGAGAGGTGGGCGAATCAATCGAGGAAGCTATCACGTCTCTAAAATCTTTAGGAATAAATTTTAAGAAAATCAGTTTGCCTCACACGAAATACGCCTTGTCGACTTATTATATAATCATGCCGGCGGAGGTCGGCACCAACCTGGCGAGGTTTGATGGCATTCGCTACGGCACTCGCGAGGCGTCCGATAACTTAATGGATCTCTATTATAAGAATAGAGGAAGGGGATTTGGGCCGGAGGCAAAACGGAGAATTATTTTGGGGACTTTTGTTTTATCGGCCGGTTATTATGACGCCTATTACACCAAGGCGCAGAAGGTGAGAAAACTCATCAAGGAAGATTTCGACAATGCCTTCAAAGAAGTAGGTGTGATTCTTGGTCCCGTTGCTCCCACTCCCGCTTTCAAAATTGGTGAAAAAATCGACGATCCTCTCCAAATGTATCTTTCAGATATCTTCACTATTCCGGCAAACTTAGCCGGCATTCCGGGAATTTCTATTCCCGTGAAAGGCAGAGAAGGAAAACTGCCTATCGGTTTTCAGCTTATGGGACGGCATTTTAGAGAAGCCGATATTTTGGGAATCGGGCAGTTTTACGAGAAGTTATAATTTGACTTAAAGTAATTTCTGTTGTATAAGCTCTATAACAGTTCTTTGATGCAGCGAGGCGAGCGTTTTGGAAGTGAGATTTTTCGTTTCCAAAACGCTCGCCTTGAAATATAGGCGAAGTACTAGCAAAGGAGTTGGTCTCATGAGTTGGCAAAGGAAGGTCGAAGGGGTGACCAGGATCGCTATCTGGCATTTCTTCTTCGTCTTCGGTCTCATCATCGCCTCGGAAACCCACATGACGTGGACGTCTGGGGCTGGGTCGCACTCTTCCTCATCCTTGGCGCAGGAAACGCGGCCTACCTCACCTTCCGCGACTGGAGTTCGACACAACCCAGCGTCGGCAGCACAACCGCGAGCCTCGTGGTCGGAGCTTCCTTCGGAGTCCTCATCTCGACCGCCGATCTCTTGCAGGCAGCATTGGTCGCTCTAGAGCTCTCGCTTGGCATCGTCGTACTCCGTGAGCTCTTCTACAGGATCTACGAGTTCCTGGCGGGGCTCATGAACGGCGGCATCGGCGGCGCTATCTCGTCCGAGACGAAGTCATAGGAGAAAAGATGATGAAAGATGAGAAGCCTTTCACCGACCTTACTCGCGAAGAGGCAGAAGCGGTCTTCGGCGGAGCGGAACCCTTGAACGCTGCCATCGTCGAAGCTGTTCATCTCCGTCACCTGACGCGTGGTGGTTCGGTTCATCCGAGCGTGCTTCTCGCCATCCTTCGTCGGGAATACAGCGAAGCTCGCTTCACTGCTCGGCTCACGGATGACGGTTGGTATTTCCGGATCGAAGCGAAACGCCCGGAGGTGATAAGAAAGATCCGTGATGATCTCACGGTCTGTCTCGCTCGCGGCGAGAATGGCGGCTTCCTCTGGAAGACAGTGGCGGACATCTTCGCTTAAGTGGATCAGTAGTGAGGGTCTCGAGGGCACGAGACCCTCGAGACCCTCGCGCAAGTAGCGAGGGTTTTAATTTTCAAAAATTTTGGCGCGGCCTAGTGGATGATGTTAGAACTGTTGTTATTAGAAATTATCAAGAAAACAAAGGAGTATTCGTAGAGAACAACATTCCTTGACATTCATATAGAAATATGATACATTACTTGATAGTCAAAGTAGTAAACTAGTTCTTCTAAAAAAGCGTAGGAGGAAGGTCCTTGAGAACCCCGCTATGGATTGCCGTCGTCTCGATTGCCATGAACTTCGCTCTTCTCTTCGTGGTCATCGCGTTCGTCTCGCAGCCACGTGGTCCAGTCACTCAAAACAACGCAGTTGTCCAAGACACTTGCTTCGGCTTGGTGGCAAAAGAGTTCTGCGTTGAGAGCCGGCTGGTCTATCCTTGGGAGCTTGGCGGTTCCGACAACAAGGTCATGATGGCTCTGAAGGTTAAGAAGGGAGCAACGTTTTTCTCTCCCGACAACTATCTTCGTGCTTCAATGGGGGTCGGCTCTACGACTTTCGTTTGCGTGGTGAGGGACGTTTCCGCTCCTCTATTTAGCACTGCCTTCAACATGTGCATCAGCAGTGTGAGCGGAGTTGCGGAGTCATCGATCCCTTACAACGGATTCAAAGTCGTTACCAAAGGGGAACCGTTGCTTACGGTAAAGAGCGACCTCTCTAGGTCTGGTCTCGGCCTCCCAAGAATCGGCCCCTTGGACGACTACAACGTCGTCGTCTCCTTCAAGTAGGATCAGCCACCAATCGCGAAGAGAAAGTCATCTCAATGCGTGAGGTGGCTTTCTTTTTTTGGAAACACTCTGCGCAGCCTAGTGGATGATGTTATCCCTCGTGACCCCGCACCAAATTTTTGCGCAGTGGACGGGACTCGAACCCGCGATCCTCGCCGTGACAGGGCGATGCTTTAGCCAACTAAGCTACCACTGCTCTTCGGTAAATCTTATACTTCCTTTTCAGGTAAATCAACTTCTGAACTTCCTTGTTTGGATACATAAATGGGAATTTTAGGCAAATTTATCGTCTTACTTTTATTTGGGGCTAAACCCAATTTTGATAAGTCGTTAAAGGTTGTTTTGCTTCCAAAAAGAAATCCTCATTCTTCGTTTTGTAGATAGGCATTACTTAAATTTATCACTAAAAATGCGAAAGCCCCAACCGCGGATAGAAGAGATCTTAACTGTGACGGTGGCAGGGATTGAACCTGCGACCTAGGGTTTATGAGTCCCT
>CAZSQQ010000008.1:0-22923 GCA_964609135.1 uncultured Candidatus Saccharibacteria bacterium | reverse complement strand
GGCCTCCGACTGCGGTCGGAGGGCCAGAGCCCGGAGCGAACGCGCTCCGGTTTTTCGTTTCTAAAACTCAACCGTTAACTTCCCCAACTTGCCTTTATTGAAAGGATGCTTGATTTCCTTCATCTCGGTTACCAAGTCGGCGACCGCGGTAATGGAGTATGGCGCGCTCCGCCCTGTCAAAATCAAAAGTTTATCAGTCGGAAAATTCCTGATGGCGCCCAAGACCTCATCATCAGTAAGAAGATTAAGAGAGAGCGCCACGTTAATCTCATCCAGAATAATCAAATCCCAATTAGAGATTTCTTTTTTGAAATAATCAAGGCCGGTCTTCGCCGCTTTAATGTGCTCTTCTCGAGGCAAGGTATCCCCCATTATTCCCACGAACCCAAGTCCCATTTTTCTTAGCTCAAATTTCCCGCCCTTGTCTTCTTTTCTTCCTATTTCAGCAAAATCTTCTCCTGACTGCCAGGGCCCTTTAATAAACTGAATCATCAAAACCCTCTTCCCCCTGCCAACGGCCCTAACTGCCTGCCCCAAGGAAGCAGTAGTTTTCCCTTTGCCAGTGCCCGTGAAGACAATTGTCATGTGTGATCGATATAATTCGGCAGACCTTTGGCCACTTTAATAATATCAACTGCGGCAACGCCGCCATCGCCGACGGACTTCACAATTTGATTTACCCCTCCCCGCCCGATTCCGATTGACCAAACTCCCGAAACACTTGTTCGCATATCCTGATCCACTTTGATGAAATTGTTTTTAAGTTCCAAGCCCAGCTTTTGCGCAAAGTTCATAGACGAGGCAACGCCCAGTGCGATAAAGAGACCGTCAAATTTAACTTCGCTACCATTTTCTAAAATCAAGGATGCCGCCTTACCGTTCTCACCCTTGATTTCTCCGGCCTTACCTAAAGTGACTTCGATATTTTTTGACTTCAAAAACTCTTCGTACTCTGGGGAAATGTTTTTCTGCGGGCTGTGGGTGATGATTTTCACATTTTTGCAGTAAACCGAGAGTTCGGCCGCTTCTTCTGCCGCCAAACTTCCATTCCCCAAAACCATTACATCCTTATCTTTATAAATCGGGCCGTCACACAAGGCGCAATAGTGAACGCCGTTCCCGGCAAATTCTTTTTCTCCGGGAAGATTGGCTTTGATATAGTTCGCGCCGTGAGCCAAGACTAAATACTTTCCTATAAACTCACTAAGGTTTGAGGTTTTCACAATAAAGCCTTCGCCCTGCTTTTCGGTATGGGTAACTTCGTCTTCAACGTGAAGCGCCCCCTGTTTCTTGGCTTGTGTCATAAAACTGTCCAAAAGCATTCTGCCGGAGACGCCATCGGGGAAACCGGGGAAGTTTCTCACGTCCGCCGCATCAGCTAAACCGCTTTCACTGTCTTTGCCGATAACAAGAGTGGAAATCCCCGCTCTTACCAAAAAAATAGCTGCCGACCAAGCGGCCGGTCCGGCGCCAATTATGATTACCTCGTAACCGTTTTCCATAATTTCTTGATAAGAAGTTATCACAAAAATCTTACTATAACAAAAGCGGCCCTCCAAAGAGGAGGGCAAAAGAACTTGCGTGTTTTTGCAGATAAAGGTAAGGGGTCAGAAATTTGGTCATGATTCCTGCCCCTGCGCCGCTTTCGCGAACCCACTTCCATTGTTTGGGTATGGAAGCAACCCCCACGACAACGAAGGCGTCGCGAATAGTGGGAAGTAGGGTGCTCTTAGTTTCTTCGCTGTCGCTTCCCCCAAGGAGACCGGGGCTTGAGGGAGATCTTTTCAGTTTTGAAGAACCGTAGGGAGCTACGATACTGCCCCAAGGTTTCGGGGGCGGCGGGTCATGCCGTTAATCCCCCTCCACCTTCAACAGCGACGCCGTTCACCGAGGCGTCGGCCCGGCCTGTTTACCCACAAGTGGGACAGGGCATTCCCCCGTAGGCGAGTCTAACCGGCTCGCTCGGCTGCGTTATTTCCGGGTAGACCGGCAAGTGCTCGCAGCCAACTCATTCCCGCGGAATCGCAGCAGCGAACATCATATGCCATCGTGAGGCTTCCACTTCTCCTAGGCCACACCGAGAGTGGGGCTCGGACCCGTCGCGAGTGGCAACTTCCTCGCCGTTCGCCGCATCTCACACATCTCAAGCGCCAAAGGCGAGCTAGCTCCCACACGAGCTGCTAGTCCGCTTCCAGGGACCGGACGAAACCGGTTGTCTCCCTGTTCCGGACCCGGTTGCCTTAACGGCAGCAACAACCGGAGTCTCCCGAGAGAGTTGGTAGACCTCCGACACGTGAGTACCTCCCTAACCAGTGCGACCCTATAGTTAGGTTCGCCCACATGGGATTCCGACCAGAGCTCGGGGCCACGTCTATATTTTCGATGAAATTATTTATAACGTCAATTACACGATCACTCCCCCACCCAGGACTTCACCCGTTCGCGAGTAAATAACGGCCGACTGGCCGGGAGCCACAAATTTCTGCGGTTTATCAAACTTAATTTTATAAGTCTCGCCTATTTTAGAAATCGAAGCAGAGGAGAGGGGTTGACGGTAACGAACTCTTGCCAAAACTCTATTCGCCAATTCGCGCGAATTAGAGGATGGTGAACTTATAAAGTTAACATTCTCCAACTCAATTTCATCACGGTAAAGCGAGGGGTTATCTTCCCCCTCGGCAACTTTAATAACATTACCTTTCACGTCTTTCTCGGCTACATAATAAGGTAATTTAGAACCTCCGATGCCTAACCCTTGCCTTTGGCCGATAGTGTAAAACCAAGCTCCCGGATGCTCACCGATTTTTTTACCGTCGGTTGTATAAACCAATCCCCTTTTCTCCGGCAAATACTGTTTTAGGAAATCTGACAAAGTGATTTTACCCAAGAAGCAAATTCCTTGAGAATCTTTTTTCTCGGCGGTCGGAAGGCCAGCGCGTCTCGCAATCTCTCTTACATCTCTCTTCAAATAATCACCGATTGGGAAAAGACAGTACTTCAATTGCTCTTGAGTCAACGTCCAAAGAAAATACGACTGGTCTTTGTTTTTGTCCTTGGCCTCAAATAACTTGCCGCTCTTCAATCGAACATAATGGCCGGTAGCGATGTAATCGGCTCCCAATTCCACCGCCTTATCTAAGAAGAGGCCAAACTTGATCTCCTTATTGCACATCACATCAGGATTGGGAGTAATCCCCTTCCTGTAACCCTCGACCATATACTTCACGACAAGTTTCTTATATTCATCTTCCAAATCAAAAACGTAGAAGGGAATCCCGAGAGCTTCGGCAACGCGCCTTGCATCTTCAGCTTCCATCTCACCGCAGCCGTCAATGTTATAACCGCGAATGAAAACACCGACTACCGAATAGCCCTGCTTTTTTAGTAGATAGGCCGCCACCGAAGAATCAACTCCGCCGGACATAGCTACAAAAACCCTTCGGCGTTGCTCAGGACTGGCCCTTTTTACTTTTCTATTCATCGTAAATCTGTATAGTGATAATATAGGATAGATTTGAAGACAAGAACAATGTAGAATCAAAGTGTGAAAGAAACGATAATCTTTGTAATCTTAGGAGCTTTGCTTTTATTCGGAGCAATAAGCTACGGCCCGCAAGTCCAAAATTTCTTATCGGTAAAAAATACAGCCAGTGATACTCTTAAGATAGAAGATATAACAATCGGTATCGGGGAAAGCGCAAAAACCGGCGATACGGTTTCAGTCCATTACACCGGCACACTTCTAAACGGAAGCAAATTTGACAGCTCCCTCGACCGAGGCACGCCTTTTGAATTCACGCTGGGTGCCAAACAAGTAATCAAGGGCTGGGATGAGGGTCTACTGGGAATGAAAATTGGCGGCAAAAGAAAACTTACCATCCCCCCATCGCTCGCCTACGGGAACAACTCTCCCAGTCCCAAAATCCCGGCCGATTCAACTTTGGTCTTCGAGGTGGAATTATTGGGAATTAAATAGGTTAAGCTTTCTCTGCGCGTTCAACGTACTCGCCAACTTGGGTATTAACGCGGATAACGTCCCCAGTCTCAATGAAAAGGGGGGTGGAAATTTTGGCGCCGCCTTCGATTACGACAACTTTGCTTCCTCCCTGGGCGGTATTGCCCTTCACGCTCGGAGGCGCCTCGATAACCCGATAGTCAACCTTAATCGGCAATTCGATATTCACAAATTTATCGCCAAATTTGATGGCCGTTACTTCTAAATTAAGCTTCAAAAACTGCGTTGTCTCCTCTCCCAAATCTTCTTGGGAAAAAGAAAATCTGTTTTTTGGATTTCCCATTTCGTGGAACCAATAAACGCCCCTCGACTCATAAAGAAATTGCCCTTTAATCTTTTCAACATCGGCGCTCTCAAATTCGTCAGCCGTTTTGTAGTTACGCTCAAAAGTCTTCCCGTTTAAGAGATTTCTCATCTTGGTTTGGACGCTCGCACCGCCCCTTCCCATATGCAAATGGTCAACCCTCAAAACCGCGTGGGGTGCGCCCTCTACAACGACGAGGGTCCCATTTTTAAGATCGTTGATCGTTAGTTTCATCAGAACCTCCTGGCGGCAAGACCTCACCTAAAATGCTTTTTAACTTTTCTGTGTCGACCGGCTTCCTCTCTCTCGGCGGTTCCCGGCGCGGAGAGAGAACATCAAGAGACCGCTCTTCGCGTCTTTCGGCTTTCTCTAAAAGTTCGGAAGCCCCCGACTGCCACTCTTCACTGATCTTTTTCTCAACATTTTCCTTGGACATCCCGTACTTGTTCCGGTTATTCTGAATTATTAAATCGGCGTGAGATTCGCCGGGGAACGGGTTGGGTTCCAGGGTTTCGGCCGAAAACGGCCTGGAAGAAATCCCGTCTATCATAAGCTTTGTATAAACGTGATACTTCGGCAGATTCACCAAATCGTTCTCGGTGAACTCGGGATAAAACTCTCTTTCCAGGAATTCGGCGTCATCGGCGCCTACCCGGAAGGCGATAATGGTGCCGACGTTTCCGAAAATGGCATCTCTTACTTTCACATTTCTGTCGGTAACAAGCTGGCCGATGTACTGGTGGGCTAAAATGAGGTTAAGACGATATTTTCTTGCTTCTGACAAAATATTTGCGAAAGATTCCGTGGAAAAGTTTTGAAACTCGTCGATATAGAGATAGAAGTCGCGCCTGTCGGATTCCGGAATATTGACACGGCTCATGGCCGCCAGCTGCATTTTGGTAATGATCATGGCGCCCAAGAGCGCCGAGTTGTCTTCTCCGATTTTTCCTTTGGCAACATTGACTATAAAAATCTTTCCCTCATCCATAATTTTTCTCATATCCATTGTTGAGTGAGGCTGACCAATGATATTTCGAATAAGCGGATTGGCGACAAACTGACCGACTTTGTTTTGAATTGAGGCGGTCGCCTCCGTCTCCAGTCTTTGAGTGTAATTGGCAAACTCACTCACCCAAAAATTCTTGACAACCGGATCCTGGAGGTTGCCGACAACCGAGTTCCGGTAAGCCCTGTTGGATAAAAGACGCATTATGCCTAAAAGCGTTGACCCGGGATACTCGAGAAGGGCCAAGAGCGAGTTATTCAAAATGTATTCCATTCTCGCCGACCAGACATCCGGCCAGATTTTTTTGAAAACTCCCATGATACCGGAGGCGACAAGATGGCGATACTCTCCCCCGACCCGCTCCAGCGGATTAAACCCGAAAGGATACTCGTCATCGGCAGGATTGAAATAAACCACATCATCAATCCTGTCCTCGGGGATAAAATGGAGCAGTCTTTCGGCAAAATCCCCGTGCGGATCAACGACGCCCACTCCCCGGCCGGCCTTGATGTCCTCGATAATCATCGTCTCCAGGAGATTGGTTTTGCCGGAACCGGTCTTACCGATGACATAAAAATGGCGCCGGCGATCGTCGGTTTTGATCCCAAACTTCACCTTCTTATTGCGGAAAGTGGTCTGGGCGAAAATTGTCGTTTCCTCATTCATTGAACTTATTATATCGGTAAATTGCCCGGCGGCTCGCCTTTCTTCGCCTCCAGTCTCCAAAGCTTCGGCGCGCCGACATAGCTTATCGGCGGGTGAAAAATGGTTGCCAACTCCTCGGTGCACAAAATCGGGGGCTTTACTTCAATCGGAAAAGCAAAATTCTTGTAGTTCCTGAAAATGTTCTCCTTCCTTTTCAAAAGTCTGGCTTTCTTTTTAATAAAACTGAACTTGAAAACCGGGATGGTCAGGGTGGCCATGCTCGGACGGAAAGAATTCAAATGCTGGGTATCAAATTGGTGTCTGATGCCGCCCATAATGGCAGTGACATTCGAACCCGTGAAAGCTGTGGCGCTGTCAATGTAGAGAAATCTTATAATTGAATGAAAACAGGTTTTGGAAACTTTATTTTCAATGGCCTTCACGACATCCATCTCCCCCGGGGTAAGTCTCTTGGGGGGCGGCTCCGGGGACGGACTCTTAGATTCTCCGGGCCAAACCGGAGGCTCGGCCGGACCCAAAATAAGATTTTTTATAAAGTGAAAAATGCCCGAGAAAAGAGTTTCAGCCGGAGCTTTCTTCTTGCGCCCGGCAAGTTCGGCAATTATGTCTTCTGCTTCTTTTTTAATTTCGGCTCCGGTGGGCCTCACTAAAATCTGAATCCAAGCCATTTCGTCATCCTTCAGGTTGGACATAACTTCGGCAATCGCCGACAAGGGGTCGACTCTTCGTTCTTCAATCGGATCCTCGAAAGACGGGTATGTCTTTATGGGATACGGGTTAGGCTTGTTTAAGATGAGGTCCGCTCCGAACAGATTGAACTTTGCATTGGGCAGATCGCTTCCAAAACGGTTCACATATTCTTCAGCTTCGTGAATCTCGACGCCCGGATACTGTGAAAAAAGCGCTGTTTCAACCAGATTCCTGTTTTCTTCCCAGCATCTTACATAAAAATGGATGCCCCGAGCAAATGCTACCATCTCGAGGGTCATCCAGCCTTCGACTCTCCCCTTCCACCACTTGTCCCAAAAAGGAATGCCAAAACTGTAAGTAGCATGCAGACTGGCAAACACCTGCTCCATGGCCTTCGGAGACTGCAGATTTTCTTTAGGAATCTCGAACTCGAGCAGTACCCACTTAATATCCTTAATAAAATTGGTTTGAATACGATAGAGCCACAGCTGGCTCAAAATCGCGAATAAGAGAACCGGCGCAAAAGCCCACCAGGAGGCAGCGAATACGGTTATAACGCTATAAACAACTCCCGTAAGAACGTCCATTTTTATCTCTTAACGTGCTCCTTTAAACCGTAAGTTCCGCGCTTAACCCAAACAAAGCGCGGATCCTTAATAAGTTCATTGTGAACCGTGCCGTGATGAGCCTTTCTCTTTTTGGCCAACTTATTCACCAGAGTCGCGACTTCTTTAAAGTGCATCGGCTCTTGGGAACGCTTCAATACCAAATAAATTTTATCACGGACGTTCTTGGGATTAACGTGAATCCAATGTGTCGCTCCTAAATCTCCGTAAGGACCGACGCCAAAATCTTTGGAAATTGTCACGTAGTTCACAACCAAAAATGTCGGTAACCTGAATTTTGAAGAAACTGTCTCTAAGAATTCATCAAAATCGTGAGTCCTGGTTTTCATAAGTTCGGCGGCGACTCTCTTCGCCGTTTCATAAATCTTTTCATCGCTGTACCAAACACTGTGCCAGTCGCGATCACCATAACTGACATAGGGCTCTCCCAAAATTTCCGCCAAGAAATTTAAGCGGCTCGAAAAAACATTTTCCGGATGTTTCGTCTGCCATAAAAGCATTAAGTCTTTTGTGAGCAAGTCGCTCCTTCTGATTCGGCCGACATTGTCGAGATAATCGGTAACGAGTTCCAGAAAAAGTTTGGCCTCGATCGTATCAATAATTTTTTCGCGCAAAGATTCCAAGGCGGCGGCCTCGATCTGCCTCACTCTTTCACGAGTTATGTCATAGACTTCCCCTAACTCGGCCAAAGTTTTCGGCTTGCCGGATTTGAGTCCGTAGCGCTCGCTCAAAATCTCGGCCGAACGGCCGCTGTAGGAAGCGAGGGCGTCCTCAATCAGTTTGTCGATATTGGGAATTTTAGTTTGCATACCGTCAAATATTACAATTTTATAAGTAAAGAGTCAAATTAAAGAGGGTCAATTCAGAAGAAACGACTTTTCAGTCCTTTCCCCTCCTAAATAAACCTCTTTTGAGATTTGCTTAGGGGAGGAGAGGGAGCGAGCCGGGGATGGCTCGCTCCCTCAGGGGTGGGGAAGGGATGGGCTAGGTGCGGGGAGAGGCGACTTCCTCGGCGAGTTCGACGAGAAGCGTCTCCTCACCGCTCTTGTCGCTGAAGCCTACGAACATCCGATTCGTCCGAACGACGAACTTCCGTCCGGATTCATCGAAGAACTTGCACATCACGATCCGCCCGAGGTTGTAGGGGAAACAGGCCCAGAGATTCTCCAGGTCACGGTAGGCACCGACAAAGACGATGAACTCCTCACCCAGCCTCGGCGGTGAGAAGACGAAGCATCCCCTTTCTCTGAGGATGCGAAGTCCTTCCTTGAACTTGTCTTCGCCCGGTCGGATCGCGTGAACCACGTTCCCACTGGCGACGGACATGTTGGTCTCCCTGCCACGCTTACCCAACTTTGCCTCTTCGGCAAATCACTTTCGTGGGGTAACCCGCAGCGATTAATCCATGACTAGACAATGTTCACAATAAATAGAAATAGACATGTTGAATAAATCCAGATGGACTAATCGCTACGGATTACCGAAAAATTAAAGAACTATTTTGACAGCTTCCTTTATATCATAAGATATTTGTTCTGTCAATTTTTAAAGAAAGGTTGTACAAAGTAGCCGTCGCCTCAATATCCCCTATTGGACGGTCGTTAAATGGGAGATAAATTAAGGTTTATCCTTTCTTCCCTTGAGCTACTACCAGTAAGGGACTGGCAATGAATATAGAGGAATAAGCGCCGGTTACTGTGCCGATAAGAATGGTTAAGATGAAGTATTTAAGACTCAAAGGTCCCAAGAAATAGAGGGCTACCAAAACCAATATTAAAGTAAGCGAAGTATTAATCGAACGGCCCAATATTTGATTGACACTCACATTCACAATATTCTCCAAACTGTCTCGGCCTCGCAAAGTCAAAAGATTCTCCCGAATTCTGTCGAAGACCACAATCGTGTCGTGGACCGAGAAGCCCATTACGAAGAGGAGCGCCACCACAAAATTGATGTCCGCCGGAACTCCCAGAACTTTTCCTAAAGCGGCAAAAACCCCGGCGGGAATAACAACGTCATGGAATAACGTAAGCAAAGTAATAACTCCGTATTTCCAGGAACTGATCGGTCGCGAAACTTTCCTGAAAGCGAAAGCAATGTAAAAAGAAATTCCGACCATCACAAGGACAATCGCAAGAATCGCCCTGTCTCTAAGCTCGGACGAAACCGACGGACTCAAGGCCCAGAAATCCAGATCCTCAACCTTATCGCTAAATTTCCCTTTAATGGTGTTGAAATATGAAGTCCTCTCGGCCTGCTTGATTTCTTTGAACTCCAGAGAATAAATGCTGGAAGCCGGATCGCGTCCGACGCTCATGTCGCTCACACCCAGCTCCGAGGCAAAGAAGTTTCTTACGTCAGCTTCGCTCTTCTCGGGAATGCGAAGCTGCCAAAGCGACCCCCCTTTAAAGTCAATTCCTAAATGAAAACTAAAAAGGATAATACTTAGCAAGCTAAGCAGAATAGTAAGGCCGGAGAAAACAAAGAAAATTTTTCGCCTGCCGATAACGTTAATCATTTCCTCATGAAAACTTTAAGCATGGTGCGGGTAACAAAGACTGCCGAAAACATACTAAGAAGAACCCCGACCAAGAGAGTTAGAGCAAAGCCCTTTACGAAACTGGATGTGAAATAATAAAGAATTATAGCCGTAATGATTGTCGAGGTGTTGGAATCTCTTATTGGCGACCAAGCGCGTTTGAACCCTTCTTCAATGGCCGAAAAACCGCTCAATCCCTTTTTAATCTCCTCTCTGATTCTCGCGAATATCAAGATATTGGCGTCAACCGCCATCCCAATTGAAAGCACGAAGCCGGCGATTCCCGAGAGAGTCATTGTGAAACCGGGGAAAACTTTGAATGCGGCCAGAGTCAGAGTCACATAGACAAGGAGGGCGACGCCGGCAAAAATTCCAAGGCGGCGGTAATAGACAATCATAAAAAGCATGACAAGTAGAAAACCGACCGAACCCGCAAAAATCATCTTGTTCAAAGCGTCGGAAGCCGCAAAGGGACTTATGCTTCTCTGGTTCACCAACTTTATTGGCGCTCCCAGCGCTCCCGCTTTGAATCTTGAAACTAACTGTCGGGCGTATTCTTTCGTAATACTTCCTCCGGAAATTTCAGCTTTGCCGCCGCTTATTTTTTCTCTCACAGTCGGACAACTTCCAACCGGATTGCCGTCCACAAAAATACATAGCGGTTTATTGATGTTCCTCGCGGTAATGTCCTCAAAGATCTTGGCGCCTTCGCTGTCGAGCTCAAAAGTGACGATGGGATTCAGCCCCACCTGATCGTAACTCCAGTCGGCGCTCCTAATATGCCTGCCGGTCAGGTTGGTCGGTACCGGCGTGCCGATAGTTCCGTCACCGGTGGTCTCTATTTTCAATTCTCTAAAATCAAGTTGAGGCGTTTCTCCGATTTGTTTGATAGCCTCGTCGAGATCTTTAATTCCCGCGAGTTCAACTGACAACTGGTAGCTGTCTCCCTTCTTAAGGACAGCCACTTTCGGCTCGGAAACTCCGTACTGGTTAACCCGTTTTTCAATAACTTCTTTTAATCCCGAGACCACGCTTTCCTTGTCTTCGTTTCCCACGGCGTGAAGATCAATGTCATAAACCAAGGCGCTCCCGCCAACTAAATCAAGACCCAGGCGCCAAGGCAAATATTTTACGCCGAATCCCTGCGGATAGACAAAAAATCCCGCCAAAACCGTGAGGGCGAGAATCAGAATTAAAATTATCAAATTAGCTCCTAAACTTTTCATTAAACCAATTCACTTGAGGTGCCCCCACTAGGACTCGAACCTAGAACCAACTGCTTAAAAGGCAGCTGCTCTACCAATTGAGCTATAGGGGCCTGAAGATCGTATTAAAATTACTCATTTTCCAGATTTTTTTCAAGCTCTTCCAAAAGTTTCTTGGCTTTGGGACCCAAATGCTTCGGGATTTTAATCTCGAGCTTGACAATCAAATCTCCTTGGGCAGTCATCCCTTCGCCTTTAACTCTTAGTTCGTCTTTAAGTCTGAAACCGGCCGGTATCTGAACTTGGATTTCTCTTTTGTCCAAAGTTTCAACTTTAACCCGGCGGCCCAAGAGCACATCGATTATGCCGATACTCAAATTTCTTATGAGATCGCTGCCGTGCCTTTCAAACACTGGGTGAGGCTTAACTTTTATCCGAACGTATAAATCGCCGGCCTCTGACCCTCGTTCGCCAGACTCTCCCATTCCTTTAACCTTAATAACTTGACCGTCTTCTACCCCCGGCCTTATCCCCAGGGCCACGGTTCTTCCGCCTTTGATTCTCCCTTCGCCTTTGCAGTAGTCGCAAATTTTATTCGGCACTTCGCCTCTGCCGCCGCAGTCCCGGCAGGCAACCACCTGGGAAAAATTGCCGAAGAAAGTACTCCTTGATTCTTTAACCTCCCCCCTTCCCCCGCAGTGGCTGCATTTGACAAACCCGGCTTCCGGAAAATCCCCTAAGGCCTTACAGGACTTGCAGGCAACAAGAGTTTCATATTCCAAATTCACGGCTTTGCCGCTTTTCGCTTCTTCAAGAGAAATTTCTTGAGTAAGTTCAAGGTCAGCCCCGCGGCTGTAGCTCCGCCTCCTCTGTTTTACTCCCATACCCTCAAAAATGGCCTCAAAAACTTCCCCCAAATCGGATATGTTCTCCACTCCCTGAAAATTAACGTCCCAGCCGAAGGGAAAGCCTCCAAAATCTCCCTGCCACGACCCCGGCCCAAAATCGCTCCCCGGGAAAGCTTGGCCAAATCGGTCATAGCTGGCTCTTTTCTTCGCATCGGACAAGACCTGGTAGGCTTCGTTCACTTCTTTGAACTGTTTCTCATCGCCGCCGGATTTATCCGGATGATGCTTGTGAGCCAGTCTCCGGTAAGCCTTTTTTATTTCATCTTCCGATGCGTCACGTTTAACTCCCAATATTTCGTAATAATCTTTCATTTTTATTTCAAAACTGCCACTTCTTTATTCCTGGTTTCAAACTGCAAATAGACAAAGCCGACCATGAAAAGTATTTCATAAATAAAATAAGTGGGGATAACAACGAGATAATAGAGAAGGCCGGCGGTACTTTTTACCAAAAACCAGGCAACAACGAAGAGGACAATGGCGATAATTGTTTTGCCGTCGCTTTCGATTTTCGAAACTCTGGAGCTAACCGCCTTAAAAATAGCTTCGGATAAATTGCTCTTTAAACTTATCGGCACGCCCGCATAGCCCTCAATGTCTTTTGCTAATTTCCCAACTACCGGAGATACAAACTTATCCCGCTCCGATAGAGGCAGACGCTTTAGCGATTCCCGATCGCTCGGATTCAAGGAACCTAGAGCGACATCGGCAAGCAATCTTTCAAGGGAAGTCTTGGAAGTGAAAGACGGAACAAACATTTTTACAACCGGATTAACGTTCAAACCTATAAAATCTTTTATCTGGGCATCGCTCAAATACCCGACTCCCCCAAATCCCATATACATGGAGCCGAGGAACAATGCAAGGGCAGTCATGGAGGAAACAATTACTGCCTTGGCAATCCCGAAGAAAGGGATCTTGAGAGCGTTATCAAGTCGCCGAATCCCGGAAAGACTCCCTAAGTAAAGCATCGTGAAGAGAACAAAGGCTAAAAGGCCGTAATAGAGATTTGGCAGGCGATAAAAGGGAGCGGCTACCGCCGCCGCTTCAAGTAAGGTGAGTAACGCTAAAGTCCATTTACCGCCGACGAAAAAAGCCTGAAGGGTAAAAATAATTATAAAAACGAAGGCCAATAGAGTTCCTAAAAAGAGATCAACTATGCTGAAGAAATACCCTGTCCCCAAGCTTGAGGCAATAGCTAAAATTCCAATTACCGCGATCTTAAAACGAGAAAAGTCTTTAATCTCACGAGATTCTTGAATTATCTCTTGAGACCGGCCGAGTAGAGATCCGTCCATGATTAAATTTTATCCTACTCTGAAGAGCTTGTCGAAGGATAGTTCGACAAAAGCTCACTATCTTCTATCCTGAGCCTGTCGAAGGATTATCCTCCTTGTACATTGATTTTCCTATCTTTTGAAGTTCTTCGGAGAGATTCGCTGTCGCCTGTTCCAGGGAATCCCCTTGACCGGACTCTACTGCTTTTTTCAAATCGTCAATCCTATCTCTCACGCTCTCCTTCACTTCAGCGGGGACTTTATCGCCCGCTTGAGAGAGAGCCTTTTCGGCGCTGTATATCAAAGTTTCGGCCCGATTCTTGGCCTCAACAAGCTCACGTCTCTTTCTATCCTCATCGGCGTGCTCGGCCGCTTCCCTCTTCAAACGCTCAACTTCTTCTTTGCTAAGCGAAGTTGTCGCCTCAATTCTCACCGATTGGCTTTTGCCGGTTGCCTTATCAATTGCCTTGACGCTAAGAATCCCATTGGCATCAATATCAAAAGTAACTTCGATCTGCGGAATCCCCCTAGGCGAGGGCGGAAGACCGTCCAAGATAAATCTGGCTAAAGTTTTGTTGTCGAGAGCCATCTCCCGCTCGCCTTGGAGCACGTGAATATCAACCGATGTCTGATTGTCGGAGGCCGTTGAGAAAATTTGAGTCTTGGCCGTGGGAATAGTCGTGTTTTTTTCTATCAGTCTTGTGAAAACTCCTCCCAAAGTCTCAAGTCCGAGAGACAAAGGAGTAACATCAAGAAGCAAGATGTCCTTCACGTCGCCGGCCGGTTTTCTCTTCTCATCCTTGGCTAAGAGTATTTCTCCTTGAATGGCAGCACCGATTGCCACCACCTCATCGGGATTGATGCCTAAGTGCGGTTCCTTACCAAAAAGTTTTTTAACCGCTTCTTGAATCAGAGGCATTCTTGTCTGCCCGCCGACAAGAAGTACCTCATCAATATCTTTCAAGGCAAACCCGGATTCTTTAACAGTGACCTCGGTAAGTTTGATTGATTTATCTACGTAATCGCGAACCAAATCTTCAAGTCTGGCGCGAGTGAGTTTCATTAGAAAATGTTTGGGACCGGAAGCGTCGGAACTGATATAGGGAAGATTAATTTCCGCCTCCAGCGCCGTCGACATCTCGTGCTTGGCGCGCTCAATCGCTTCCTTTAGCCTCTGAAGTGCCAGCGGGTCCTTGGAAATGTCAATGCCCTCCTGCTTTTTATATTCGGTAACCAAGTAGTCATTGATGCGTTTGTCGAAATCATCCCCTCCTAAGTGAGTATCGCCACCCGTCGACTTCACCTCAACCGTGTCCTCGGCAATTTCCAATACTGAAATATCAAAAGTTCCTCCGCCGAAGTCATAAACGACGATTTTTTCATCCCGGCTCTTATCCAATCCATAAGCCAATGCCGCTGCCGTAGGTTCGTTAATGATTCTCCTTACCTTAAAACCGGCGATTTCACCGGCATTTTTGGTAGCCTGCCTTTGAGAGTCATCAAAATAAGCCGGAACGGTAATAACCGCCTCTTCGACCGTCTCCCCCAGCTTGGCTTCGGCGTCCGCTTTCAGTTTTCCCAAAACCATCGCTGAAATCTCCTCGGGCCGATAATATCGGTCTCCCATTTTTATTTCGACACCCTTATCGGCCGCTTCTCTTATTTCATAGGGTAGCCAATTCTTGTCGTGTTGGACTTCAGAGTCGGAAAATTTTCTCCCGATCAATCTCTTAACCGAAAAAAGCGTGTTCTTGGGATTCGAGACCGATTGCCGTTTCGCGAGGAGTCCCACCAGCCGCTCGCCGGTTTTGGAAAGCGAAACTATGGAAGGCGTGGTTCTGTTGCCCTCGGCGTTCTCCAAGATTTTCGGCTCGCCGGAATCGTCAACTATGGCGACCGCCGAATTGGTTGTTCCTAAATCAATTCCTAAAATTTTTGCCATACTTTAATTAAAAACTTTCACCCTCGACGGCCTTAAGACTTTACCATTAATAATATATCCGGCGGCAACCTCTTCGGCAATGTTTCCGGATTCGCCTCCTTCAATTTCTCCTACGATCTCATGATGCGACGGATTAAACTTGTCTCCAACATTCACTTTTATTTTTTCCAACCCCCGAGATCTAAGAATATCCTCCAACTGGCTTCTGATAAGATAGGCTCCTTTATCGGGATTCCCCGACTTTTCCATAGCCGCAATCCCCAAATCAAAACTGTCAAGTACGGTGATCAAATCGGCAACCAAGTCCTCGTTCGCAAATCTGGCAATTTCTTCCAAGCGCTTCAGTTCGTCTTTCTTATAATTAATTAAATTCGCTTCAGCCCTTTTCCACCCGTCAAGATATTCATCCTTCTCCCTGGTTAACTTCTGAATCTCGGACTCTTCGTCTTTATTCTTATCGTCCATTGCAAGAACTAAAATATTGAATTACCCTCTCCTTGTCAAGGCCTCTTCAAGGGTCGCCTCATCGGCAAATTCGATCTCTCCTCCGGTAGGAATCCCTCTGCCCAGACGCGTAACTTTTTTTACCAGTCCTTTCAGCTCTCCGGATAAAAACGAGGCAACCACATCCCCGAGCGGATTGGGATTCAACGCGACGACCAGCTCATCGATTACTCCTCCCGGCTGTTTCAGGATCCATGACTTCAAACTCTGAAGGCGGAGTTTCTGCTCCGCCTCTAAAATACCGGTTTTCTTCAAGTCGCCCAAAACAAGATAACGGCCATTAAACTTTTTAGTCTTTTCAATTGAAAGCAAATCGGTTTCCTTTTCGACTATGGCCACTATCCGCTCATTCCTTTGATTGTCGCCGCAAATATCGCAAAGACTGCTTTGATTCTCGTGAATAAAAAAACACTGTGAGCAGATTTTTATATTTTTGAAATTAGCTATCGCTCGAGCAACGTCCAACTGGGCTGCCAAACCCTGACGAATGAAATAAAAAGCCAATCTGGTGGCTTGACGAGGGCCGATCCCGGGAAGCCCGGAAAAGACCTCCACAAATTTTTTAATAGCCTCCGGAACCCTCATGAACCTTATCAAGATTTTGGAAACTGACCTTTTGTTTATCGAAGTAGAGCGAGACGCTCCCTACCGGTCCGTTTCTATGTTTGGCGATAATAATGTCAACAGTATCCTGCTCACCGTTCTTTGGATCGGTCTGAGCCTGGCTTTTGGGATAGACAAACATAACGACGTCGGCGTCCTGCTCGATAGAACCGCTTTCTCTTAAATCAGAAAGCCGAGGGATTTTAACTTCTCTTTGATCTACTGCCCTCGATAACTGTGAAACGGCAAGTATGGGAATCTCAAGCTCACGGGCAAGACCCTTTAGTCCCCTCGAAATTTCTGTCACCTGCTGAACAACACTTTCATAATTGGTCCGCGGCTGAATTAGCTGAAGGTAATCAATAACTATTAAACTTAATCCTTTCTGTTCCGCTTGGAGCCTTCTCGCCATTGAACGCATCTCCATAATGTTCGGGGACGGCGTATCGTCAATGAAAAGCGGCGCCCGGTAGAGTTTGTCGAAGGCCGACTGAATCATCTGGAACTCGCCTTCGTCTCGAAGCCTGCCGGTTCTAAGCTTCCATAAATCAACTTGGGCTTCCGCAGCAATCAAACGGTCAATAACCTGCTCTCTATTCATTTCGAGGGAGAAAAAACCGACTGGTTCGCCCAATTTCACCGCCACGTGCCTCGCAATATCAAGCACAAAAGCCGTTTTTCCCTGCGAGGGTCGGGCACCCACCACAATCAAATCCGACTTCTGCAGGCCGGATAATATGTTGTCCAGTCCGGTAAAGCCGGTGCCAACTCCGCGCAAAGCTTCTCCCTGACCTTCATGAAGCCTGTCAATTCTCTCATAAGTTTTCTTTAGATCGTCTCTTATGGGGATAAAATCCTTGGCCACCGATTTCTGGGAAATCGAGAAAATCTTCTGCTCGATATCGTCAAGCATAGTTTCCAGATCATCACTGGGATGGAACGCCTCCTCGGTAATCTGGGCTGAAGCGCTAATCAAATCCCTCAAAACTTTTTTCTCCTTGACAACTTTACCGTAGTGACCGACGTGAGAGGCGGTAGGAACAGAATTTATAAGTTCGGTTAAATAACTTGAACCGCCGACTTCTTTCAGCTCCTCGGCTCTTTTAAGCTCGGCGGTAACGCTCAAAATATCAATCGGTTCACGTCTTTCCCAAAGTTTTAAAATGGCTCCAAATATTATGCTGTGAGCCTTTTTATAAAAATCATCTGGCCCCAAGACATCCGCGACCTGAAAGATCGCGTCCTTGTCGAGCATCAAGGCTCCTAAAACCGACTGCTCCGCCTCAATATCCTGCGGCGGCAATTTCAAATCTTGCATAAATCTTAGGGTTTCTTCAGGACCTTTGGCCCTTGGACGGTGTCCTCTACCCTATATCCTAAAGCCTCTATCTCCTTTCTCAAACCATCGGCTTTAATAAACTGTTGATTGGCTCGGAGGCGCTCCCTTTCTTTTGTGAGGCGGCCGACCTTCAACGGGATAGCTTCTTTTTTCGGCTTGAATTTTAGGAGATTTAACCCCAAAACCTTGTCGAATTCCGAAACCAGCCGCTTCTTTACTCCAGAAGACAGTCTCTTGTCCTTCAAAACCGCGTAGAGAACTGAAAGCGCTTTGGGAGTGTTCAGGTCGTCGCTAATTGATGAAAGAAAGCTTTTCTCGTAAATCTTCATCTGACTCATATCTTTTTCTAGAACTCTCGCTGATCTTCCAGCCGCATCAACCGCCTTATAAAGATTACCTAACGCGGTTTCGGCTGATTTCAAGCTCTGCCAGGTGAAATTAAGTTTCGTACGGTAATGGCTCCCTAAAACTAGATAACGGAACGCTGTCGGACTAAATCCTTTTTTCTCCAAATCGCGCAACGTGTAGAAGTTATTCAGGGACTTAGCCATTTTTTTACCCTGAACCAGTAAGTGCTCACCTTCCAGCCAGTAGTTTACGAATTTCTTGCCGGTTGCCGCTTCCGATTGCGCAATCTCATTCTCGTGATGAGGAAAAATCAAATCCACCGCTCCTGTATGAATGTCAATGGTTTTGTCCAGATATTTCATGCTCATGGCCGAACACTCAATGTGCCAGCCCGGTCGGCCTTCGCCAAAGGGACTCTTCCAAAACGGCTCCTTTGTTTTTCTCGCCTTCCACAGCACAAAATCCTGCGCCTGGGTCTTATTATATTCATCGGCCGCAATTCTTACCCCGATTTTAAGTTGCCTTTTCCTTAGTCCCGAAAGTCGGCCGTAATTCTTAAACTTGGAAATATCAAAATAAACAGAACCGTCTTTTCCTTTATAGGCAATCCTCTTTTTAAGCAACACTCCAATCAGCTTAATCATCAAGGCAATATGTTTAGTCGCTCTGGGGTAGAACTCAACCCTTTCAACATTCAATTTTTTGATATCTCTAAAAAATTCTTCAGTATAGCGACTGGTGATTTGAGAAATCTTTTTCTTTTCCCGGTTGGCGCGTTTAATGATTTTATCTTCAACATCGGTTATATTCATCACTTGCTTTACCCTATAGCCGTTATATTTTAATGTCCGTCGGAGAATGTCCTCAAAAATGAAAGTTCTTAAATTACCGATGTGGGAAAAATCATAAACGGTCGGTCCGCAAGTGTATAAACGGGCAGAGCCCCTCTTAATCGGCTTAAACTTTTCTTTTTTATGAGTAAGCGCGTTCCAAAGAAGCATTAGTGAGAAAATTATAACACGTGAAAGTGAAAGCCGCTCCGACCAATGGTCGGAGCGGCTCCGTGGCAGTTTTACGTCTCGCCAGACGGTTTTTCTGTCGGAGTTGTCTCTCCCTCTATCCCGCACTCGGCGGGCGGAGGCACACAGCCTCCATCAGGGGAGTCTCTTCAGACTCCCCGACTAAGACGAATTGGGTTGGGGGTCTTTATCCCCTACGTATGTACAACTCTTCTCCCACCTCTTCTTTTTTTCGCGGAGGTCACCCTCAAACAGTTGCAGAGTCACGGCAAGGATTTCTCCTCGCTCGCCTACATCTGATTGGAGCGGATGAAATTGTCAGGAGGGTCGCGGGAACCTAAGTGCTACGTGAGCTTCGTACCCGATTCTCACAATGGAGGCAAGGTCAGGTCGCCGGAGTTCCCCTTGTACGTGCCGGAGGAAACGGTGGAACCATTCCTTCCCGCCGTAGTTGAAGAGGTCGCATAGGGGGAACTCGGCGCTTACTACGATCCAGTCCCAATCCCCTCGAGAGAGCTTGGCTAAGGTACCAAACTCAGAGCCGAACTTGGCGTGGAGGTCAAGCTTTTCTGTCCTACCACGCCACTCTGCGTGCCAGTGGAGGTAAGGATCAGTGACTCTCCCGCTTTGGACCGGCGTAACCCCGAAAGCCCGAGAGAGCCAGCGAAGTGCGGGTGCATCCCAGCTGGTACCCGCGCCGGCAACTGAAACCTCAAGCTTGTACCAGTGCGGCAGAGGGAGCTGGGTGAGCTCCGCATCGTCGAGGACGACTGTATTCGAGGGATCGAAGACCGCACTCGCGATCTCATCGGCCGAGTTCTTCTGCCAGTCACCTTGGGCAAACTGCTCGATGGTTCCGATCCGGGAACGCATTTCTTCTTCCCTTCGACCTGCCTCCCTTTTTGAAGTGAGGTCCTACGGCGTGGAATATTTCCCTTGCGGGAACGAGCTGGAGACGACGACTTTCTTTATCTTCTCCACTTCGTTCCCGCTTAGGTGTCTTAGCCTTGTATATTCTTTTGTAAAAGTGCTTCTATCCTAGTCTACCCCAAGAGTAGCATATCTTATAAGAAATGTCAAGAGGCGCTGAAAAGACCGCTTTAGAGGGCTGTTTGGGCAGTAACCCTACTTACTAGGCGTTGATTTTTACAATCTCCACCTCCGTGAAGTGCTGGCGGTGAGTCTTAAATTTTCTGTAACGAGTTTTAGAATGATACCTGAAAACAATTTTCTTCCTTTCTCTTGCGTTTCTCAAAATCTTGGCTTCCACTTCGGCACCCTTAACATACGGAGTGCCCAAGTCAAAGCGGCTGCCGTCGTTTAAAAGCAAAACCTTGTCAAAAACGACGCTGTCCTTTTCAGCTTCCAGTTTCTCAACTTTTAACTTGTCTCCCTGGGAAACTTTATACTGCTTCCCGCCGGTTTCAATAACCGCAAACATAGTGGCTTTCATTAAACCTTACGAATGAAGTGAAGTCAACCCCGTTAGAGATAAATCGTCTACTGCTACAGTTAACTGTAGCACCGCACCAATCCCCTTTCCCCTTGCTTTGCTATATTTGTATCCCGCTTTAGCGCTTTAAAGCGATAAAGGGCGGGAGAAAGGATGCCCTTAATTAACGGAAATAATCGTCCAAGAAAGAATAAGGGTTAGGATAGCCACGAAAAATGACCCGGCCGCCAAAATGTAGGACAAAAATCTCTCCCGGCTATAAATCTCGTAAGCCAGGACAAAATTCATCAGCGTGAGAATTCCGGTAACACCCACGATGGTAAAAACGGTTTCCAATCCCCCTTTGAAAACGATTTGTCCGTATTGACTAAAATGGATGATAAAAGGCCCTTGTTTTCCTTGAAGCCCGAGAAAAATAACTGCGGCGCTTGCCAAAACCAGCAAAACGCTCAACCCGAAGAAAGAAATTACCGTCTGGTTTCTAAACATTTCCCCTACCCCCTCAATCTCTTTAGCGTCTCGGCCTCAATCTCTTCCCGGTTCTTGCCGTAGATTCTTCGCGACTGCTCCTTCAAGCTTTCTCTTACTTGCCGATCGCCCGAGGGGGCGGCAATCGTCTTTATATTGAAAGGTTTTGAAGTCTGACCGAATATAAGCAGCTTAACGTAAGCGTTAAAGTTGTCGATATTGATCAGATCGTTCTTCAAGAAAACCGGCTCAAATTGCTTCTCCAAAAACTCGGCGTCCGGCGTCCCCACCCTAAAGGCGATAATCGAGCCGACGTTCCCGAAGACGGCATCGCGGATTTTTTCGGTGAGCTGGGCAATAAACTGATGGGCGATTACTAAGTTCAATCGGTACTTCCTTGCCTCCGACAAAATAATGGCAATCGAGTCCGTGGTGAAGTTCTGAAACTCATCAATATAAAGATTAAAGTCCCGACGCTTTTCCTGATCGGGTATATCAACTCTCGACAAGGCCGCCATCAAGATCTTGCCCACGATAACCATTCCCAAAAGATTGGCGTTAATGTCTCCGATTCGGCCCTTCGATAGATTGACCAGTAAGATTTTTCCGCTATCCATGATCTCACGGAAGTTAAACGAGGATTTTGGCTGGCCGATAATCGGCCTCACGTAATCATTGGCAATAAAGTTGGTGAACTTCGAGGTTATCCAAGTCGACATATTGGCCAGCGAATGCTCTCCGGTTGCCTTAACCGCCTCCTTTTCCCAAAAGTCAATGACCGTCGGATTGGAAATCCTCGCGAGTTTTCTCGCGCGGTACTCGGCGTCCGTAAAGACTCTCGGCATCTCCATCAAAGTTGCTGGTTCACTCGCCATATCCTCCATCAAAAGCAGAATGGCGTTTCTGGTGTACTGCTCGAACATCGGGCCGCCCACAGTTTTCATGTCGTAGAGCTTGTCCAAAATGCCAAGGAGTTCGTTCACGATAAAAGTTTTTTGCTCGGGGAACTCCGGACTGTATTCCAGCATGTTCAAGCCGACCGGGTTTTGGATGTCGCCGGGATCGAAAACAATGACGTCGTTCCGCCGCTCTTCAGGTACGGACGCGAGAATCGACTCCACCAAATCTCCGTGGGGATCAATGACCGCCACCCCTTTCCCCCTCAAGATATCGCTAAGCGCCAGATTGGTAAGTAAATTGGATTTGCCCGTCCCGGTCTGTCCCACGATATAAACGTGACGCCTTCGGTCATCGTCGCTTATAAAAATGGGTTTCCTTTCTCCCCTGAAAAAGCTCTCCCCGATAAAAAGTCCTCCTTTGGGAAGTTCCGAAGGCGGCGGGGCTTCACGGGATTTTAACCAATTTATCTTGGGAATGTTCGTGCCCGCTATCGGCAGATGGAAGATGCTTCCAAGCTCATCGCTTGATAAAATCATCGATTGACTGTCGTCAAACTGTCTGAAAACAAACTTGGAAAATTTCTCAGGATTGTTGATTTTCGAAAACTTAAATTCGTTCCTCTCGTGGCCGGAAAACTGGTTGAAGGAGTTCATTAAACCGTCCAAGAGTTCTTTGGTCCGCGCGCCGCTCTTCGAGGAAACAATGAGACGCACGTTCACGCTAAATAGCGGTTTCAGAATTTTCTGTTCCAGGAGCTTCACGGCCGTTTCATCAACAATTTTCGGTTCGGGAATCTTGTCCTTTTCCTTCTTCTCGCTTGGTGCCAGAGACTCGATTTTAAATCCTCCGCTTAAAACCTCATGGAGCTTCCCGCCCTGCCTAAGCCGGTAAATATAACCGCTTACCGATTTTCCGGCTGACTTCGGAGCCGGCTTCACAATAATCTGCATACTCATCCCCTCATCGGTGGCGCTTAACTTTGTGAAGTTATTCAAAATTGGAAGAAAAGTATCAAGATTAGTTTCGGAAAAGGTTCTTATAGGCAAAGCGAAAGAACTTTTCTCTTGAAGATAAACTCCATCGGCCGCACCCTCGGGGACAAAGATATTGT
>CAZSQQ010000007.1:15047-24431 GCA_964609135.1 uncultured Candidatus Saccharibacteria bacterium | reverse complement strand
CATCCATACTGCGGACGGCAGTATGGTTTCCGCAGACTTGGTCCTCTTCGTCTCTTCGAGGACCGCCATCGTTTCGTCTGCCACCACCTCCAAACTCGGCATTCGATTCCGAGGATGAAGGCGAGCCGCGGTAGTGACTACCGCCCGCAAGATGCAGAGGGCCTCTGTGTCACCGGTGAGTTCACTCGTGAAGTCTGCCCACTCACGAAGACGCTCGAACTCCGAAGTGCTTAGTTCAGCCTCCAATCGACGGAGATAGAGGTCGCTGTACTCCTGCATCTTGTGCACGGTGGATTCGATGCAGCGCAGGCAGGCATGGCTGCCGTCATCGAAGCCTGTGTGTGGGAGGTCGTGAGTGAGGCAGAAGTAGCCCGAGTCCCTCGCGTGCTTGCGGCAGGCGATGGTGATGAGGCTCCCGTCGGGCTTGTGGATAGGCAGGATCACAAGGTGGTCTGCGTCGTGATCTTTCAGCTCGCAGCGCATCATATAATTCCTCCTTCTTGATGGGACAAGCGGTTTTAGAAACCATAACTTTGGCGTCCAAAACAGCTTGTCTCATCACTAATCTGAAATCATGATGTTAAAGTGCTTAAGCTTCTTTATACAATAAACTCCCAAGCGCAGTCAAGCTGTGATAAGATTTGCTGGTGAGGATACATGACCTCGCTTTTTACTTGGCGGCCTTTTTCATAGTTGGCATTGCCGCCGCCGGCCTCAAGATTAATGTTTGGTTGATTTTGGTTTTGTCGCCGCTTTTGGGAGCGGCGATTTTTTATTTGAAGAAGAAGAAAACCTTGGCGCTGCTTACTCTCATAATTCCCTTAGGTTTTTTCTATTATCACTTTTACGCCGCTTTAAACCAAGAAAGCATCACTTATGGCAAAGAAATTACCTTTCAGGGATTGATAACCCGCGAACCGAAATACGGTTTGAGGAGTCAGACCTTGAATGTCGAGCTCGCGGCGCCATACAAAGGCGAACTGATAGTTTACCTTTCGCCCTATCCGGAGTTCCATTACGGCGATTTGCTGGAATTCAAGGGCGAGATAAGCAAAAACGCTTTTGATAAAAATGTTTCATCGTTTCCGAAAATAAAGCTTATTGCTCTGGATCAGGGAAGTAGTTTTATATCTTTCTTGTTTGGAATCAAAGGGAAACTTATTGGCAATCTGGAGAGGATTCTTACGCTTCAGAAGTCGGCTCTTATCTCGGGACTGCTTTTTGGCGAGCGGGCGGAGTTTTCCAAGGAGTTTACCGAAGCATTGGCTAAAAGCGGAACGACTCATATCGTGGCTTTGTCGGGCTATAACATTTCCATAATCGGCATCACATTGGCGACCGCACTGGGGTATATCCTGAATCGGCGGAAGGCGTTTTACATAAGCCTTTTCTTCATCGTCGCTTTTGTGCTTATGACCGGGGCCGAACCATCGGTTGTAAGAGCCGCCATTATGGGAGTCATTTTGCTTCTGGCCGAACATCAAAGTCGGATTTACAGTTTTAGAAACGCGATTACCATCACTGCTTTCGTCATGCTTATACTCGATCCGAAACTTTTGGTTTTCGATCTCGCCTTCAAACTTTCCTTCGCCGCACTTTTGGGGATTGTCTATTTACAGCCGTTAGTCATTAAAGGCGCCTCGAAAGTTTATGAGAAGGCGGGGGAGCCGGGGAGGTGGGGATGGCGAAAAAACTTGATACAGACTTTTTCGGCACAAGTCGCAGTTGCCCCGATTATCTTAACGACTTTCGGGTATCTTTCGCCGTTTTCGCTTCTGGCCAATGTTTTGATTTTAGAGTTTATACCCTTAACCATGGGTTTGGGTTTTGCGGCGGCGGTTTTAGGAATTTTCTCTTATGAGTTATCTTTGATAGTGGGCTGGCTCTTGGGACTCCTCCTCGGCTATGAAATATTTATCATCAATTTATTTAGTTTTAATTGGCTCTAATCTTTTCGTCTGGTACTGGATTTTTAACGGCAGCACCCCGAGCGATCTTAATTTGTATTTCTTAGACGTTGGTCAAGGCGACAGCGAGCTCCTCAAACTGCCGGGCGGGGTAAAAGTTTTGATTGACGGGGGACCGGGTAAGGCGGTTTTAGGCGAACTGGCCAGGGCGTTGCCTGCGACAGAGAGGTATATTGATTTGGTGATGCTCTCACACCCGCAATTGGATCATTTTACGGGACTGATTTCTGTTATGGAGCGCTATAAGATAGGTGCCTTTATCTATAACGGGCGGGAGGGAGAAACGACCGCTTGGCGGGATTTGAAAAGAGTTCTTGAGGAGAAGAAAATAAATGTTTTGATTTTGGCAGAGGGCGACAAAATAAAATATTCGGGTACCGAGTTCGATTTTTTTGTCGCCCGGCGAAGAATTGTTGGGCAGTAAGGAGCTTAATGATACTTGTTTAGTCCCCTTGCTCTTGAGCGAGGGAGCGAGGATACTTTTTGCCTGCGACATCGGTCTCAAGGTCGAGGATTACTTAGAGAAAAGCTACGACATCAATGTGGATGTTCTTAAAGTTGCCCACCACGGTTCAAAATACTCGAGCGGTCAAAATTTCCTCGCAGAAGCCACTCCCGCCGTTTCGGTTATTCAAGTCGGGAAAAACAGGTATGGTCACCCAACCCTAAAAGCCTTGGGCCGTTTAGCCGCAGTCGGGAGCAGTATTTATCGCAATGACTTGAACGGCACCGTACACCTCAAAATTAAGGACGGCGTCCTAAGTGTCTTTACTGAGAAGTAGGATTTATTTCTCCCGTCGTCTTCTATTCTTTATCCAAACTATAAAGTCCTTGGTTAAAATAACCGGCACGGCAAAAATTAGAAGTATCACCTGAACTGTTTTCGGGAAACTTTCAAATTGATCCATTTTCATACCAGTGTTTTTATAGCACAAATTGCTCGGAAAATCTAAGCGCGATTGTTAATATCTTTCGCGATAAGTGATATAATTTTTGTCATGCGACTCCTAACAAGCGAAGTTCCCGACAAGGTTAGCGGGGAGGTAGAGCTATCCGGTTGGGTAAACGCCCGCCGAGATCACGGGAAACTCATTTTCATTGACCTAAGGGACAAGGACGGTCTTGTTCAGATCGTTTTTAAACCGGACGATGAAAGTCTCTATAAAATGGCTGAATCTCTCCGGCCCGAGTGGGTGATAAACGTGAAAGGAACTGTGGGCGCGAGGCCTTCGGGAATGGAGAATCAGGAGATTCCCACGGGAAAAGTTGAAGTAAAAGTAAGCCAGTTAAAGGTTTTAGCGGAAGCGAAGACTCCGCCATTTCCGCTTGATACTCCGGGCTACGAGATAAATGAGGAGTTGCGTTTGAAATATCGCTATTTGGATTTGCGCCGAGAGAGGATGCATAAGAATCTCATTTTGCGCCACAAGACCGCGCAATTTATAAGACAGTTTTTGAGCCAGCTCGGATTTATTGAGATCGAAACTCCTTATATCACCAAGGGGACCCCTGAAGGAGCCAGAGAATTTGTTGTTCCTTCGAGACTAAGTCCCGGAAAGTTCTACAGTTTGCCGCAATCGCCCCAGCAGTTTAAACAGCTCCTGATGGTCGCGGGGATGGAAAAATATTTCCAAATAGCGCGGGTTTTCAGGGATGAGGACCCGAGAGCCGACAGATCCTACGGGGAACTGACACAGGTTGACATTGAGCTTTCTTTTGCTTCGCAGGACGAGATTTTGAAGATGGTTGAGGAGATGATGATAGGGCTTGTAACGCAAGTATTCCCCCAAAAACGTATTTCCCAAATTCCTTTCCCAAGAGTTCCCTTTGACGAAACAATGAGTAAATACGGCAACGACAAGCCGGATTTAAGGAAAGATAAGAATGACCCGAACGAACTCGCCTTTTGCTTTATTGTTGACTGGCCGATGTTTGAGTGGGTTCCGTCCGAGAAAAGATGGGATCCCCATCACCACATCTTTACGTCTCCCAGAGAAAGCGATATAGAGCTCTTGGATAAAGACCCGGGGCAGGTCCGCTCTTGGCAGCATGATTTGGTATTGAACGGTCTTGAGGTTGCGGGCGGGAGCTTGAGAATCACCGATCCGAAGATTCAGGAGAAAGTTTTTGAATTGGTGGGGATTCCCAAAGAGGAAGGGAAAAGCAAATTCCAGCATATGCTGGAAGCGTTTGAATACGGCGTGCCGCCCCACGGGGGAATTGCCATCGGCCTGGACAGGATTTTAATTCCTCTTATCGGCGAGCCTAATATCCGTGAGGTGATGACCTTCCCGAAGACGGGAGACGGCCGTGATTTGATGATGGGTGCGCCATCCGAGATTCCAGAGAAGCAGTTGAAAGAATTACACATTGAAATAAAGAAAGAGGGTAAACATTAACGATGAAGGGGGTGGATTTTCCTGTTTTTAAAACCAGAATAGATGGGGTTAGTCGGAAGTTCGGCCTAAACGATCCGGAAGAAAGGAAGGAGTATTTCGGCGCCAAGGCGGGCAAAGAAGTCGAGGCTCTAAAGAAATATTTGAGCCAAAATAAGACTTTTGTCGCCTACCTCTTGGGGAAGAAGAATTCCGGCAAGGGCACCTATTCAAAAATGTTTATGGAAGTCGTTGATAGCGAACACGTCAGTCATTTGTCGGTCGGTGATATCGTGAGGGACGTTCATAAGAGTTTAGAGACGGAGGATGGTAAAACAGCTCTTCTAAATTTTCTTGAGGAAAATTACAGAGGTTATCACAGCCCGGAAGAAACCATTGATCTTATTCTTGGAAGAAGTCAGTCTACTCTTATTCCCTCTGAACTAATTCTGGCACTGATTAAGTTTGAGATTAGCAAACGACCGAGACAGGCAATCTTTATAGATGGTTTTCCAAGAGCGTTTGACCAGATTGGTTATACTTTGTTTCTGAAAGAACTAATAGGATATCGGGATGACCCCGATTTCTTTGTGTTTATTGACGTTGCCGAATCAGTTATTGATGAAAGAATTAAATATAGAGTGATTTGTCCCAATTGTAATACCCCCAGGAATTTAAGACTTTTAACCACTAAAAATGTTGGGTTTGACAAAGAAAGGCGGGAATTTTATCTCATGTGCGATAATTCGACATGTAACAAACAAAGGATGATTCCTAAAGAGGGAGATGAACTTGGTATTTCGCCCATCAGAGGAAGACTTGAAGTTGAGGAGAAAATTTTTAAGCAACTTTTGAATCTTAAAGGCGTGTCTAAGATCTATTTGAGGAATTCCGTGCCAGCTGATAGGGCCGGCGAGTATGTCGATGATTACGAAATTACCCCCGGTTATTACTACGATCTGGATAAGGACACCGATTTGGTTAGAACCATTGAAAAGCCCTGGACCATAAATGACGACAACAACGTGCCCTCCTATAGTTTGCTGCCGGCTGCCGTGGAGTTGGCTTTAATTAAGCAAACAGCAGAAGCTCTGAATTTAAGCTAAATAACCCCCTAAAACCCGCCTTTTTAAGGCAATAAAATTATCCACAGGGAGGTTTGACCGTCCTTTGCCTCTGATATAATAAAGGTAGTCCCGCTCGTATGATTCCGGATCAAACAGTTTAACACGGGAGACCGAATCATTTGTTTCTTCGGAGATAAGTTGAGGTCACCCACTTGGCTTTAGGCCGGGAAATCAATAGGAGCGGGACTTTGCGTTTCTAAACATGAGCGACATTTTCAAACATTTTTTAGACAGGTCTCTATCGCACGTCATTAGATTCAGCAGTCACGAACAGCATTTCCGTGAAAGTGTGGCGGAGCATTCCTTCTATGTCACTTATTTCGTGGCCGTCATTTGTCACCTTTTAAAGAAAGCTGGAGAAACAATTGATGAGGCAAAGGCTATAAAGATAGCTTTGGTGCACGATATGGAAGAGGCTTTTACCGGAGATATAGTGAGTCCCTTCAAACATTACAGCGAAGAGTTGCTGTCTGCCATCAGAAAAGTTAATCAAGAAGTAATTCAGGAAGTTTTTGAAGATTTACCGGGAGATTTAAGTTCTGATTTTATTTCCCTGTGGCAGGAGGATTTGGAGCAGAAAACTAGAGAAGCCCAAGTGGTAAAATTAGCCGACAAGATTTCGGTAGTAGCTAAGGCTTACGAAGAAGTAAAAGCTGGCAACGAATTTTTTAAACCGGTTTACGAAAAACATTTTAAAGAACTTCAGGAGTTAGATCATCCCTGGTGGCAGAAGATTAAAGGAGAGATTTTGCCTTAATGCCAATTCTGGTTAAGTGACATCAATCTTCTCGATTTTTGCAAATCTACTGATTGCCTTAAATTCCTGTTCTGAATACGGAGCAATAAAGACCAGGACAAATCCGTCGGGATCGCGGAAGGCCGCCTCTATCGTATTCCAATAATAATGCCTTACCGGGAATTTGATTGTTATTAAGGGATTTGAGAAAAGCGGCAATAGGGAATCTACATTAACCATTGCGGAAACTTTTTCGTTTTGGATGGTTTCCTCGAAAACCCCTTTATTTTTTATGCCGATGTGCCCTTCAGCGAGTTCTAACTTTGCCGTTTCTCCGATCGCAAAAGTAACTCCCCGGTATTTCTCCGGTGCAGATGGGGGGGTATTTTACCACCGAAACTATTCAGCCACTTTTTGTCGCCATATACGAAAACCGGTTTAAAGCCCAGCGATTCGTAAAACTGGCGGGATATTTCAATGTTCCGGACTTTTAAATGGATGCCAAACCCCTTAATTTCACCTTTTTCCATATATAAATTAAATCTTTCCTAATTATAGCACAATTTTGATTTTCTTAAGCAAAAAGTAAATAAAAGGCACCGTCATCAAAATATAGTTTACCATAGTGATGGTTATAAAAAGCTGAGCTAAATTTGAAATCTGAAGGCCTAAGAAAAGGGAAATCAAATTAAGGGGAATGGAAGCAAAAAGAGTAATGAGCAGATATTTTTTGAAATTTATGTTCGTCAATCCGGCGGCGTAAGAAATCCATTCAAAAATAAATCCCTGAAAAAGCCGGGTTAAAATCAGAGTTTCCGTTCCGAAATTTTTGGTTAACCTGTCGATTCTCTGAACTCCACCCTCTCCAACCAGTTTGGCGAGAAGCGGTCGGCCAAATTTCCTGGAAATAAAAAAGTTTATTACCGAACCAATCATCGCCACCAAATAGGTAATAATGACTGTTTTAAAAATTCCAAACAGCCCCACGCCGGTAATCCAAAACGGGAGACCGGTTATGGGAGCGAATATCAGGGTTAAGAGGTATAAAATTGCATAAACAACCGTTGCCAGAACACCGGCATAATTGATATATGATTTTACTTCTTCACTTTGGAAAACAACTTCCAATTCGCCAAGAAGAAGAAACGTCGCTGAAAGAAACACCAATAGAATCGTGAGCTGCGACAAGCGCCTCTTTGTCATAGACCCAAGTATCATGATCTAATCTTGAAAGTGTTGGTCGGGCCAGCGGGAGTCGAACCCACCATCACACCCACCCCAAGGGTGCATGTTGCCGCTACACTATGGCCCGTGTTCGCGAGACTACTGCTATTTTAAACTATTTAAGCTACGGCTGCTAAACTTTTCCGGGCGATGTTCTTTATGCAACTGGTGCAAAGCAAAGCCCTCCGGCCTCCGGGGAGGACTGATTTCTGAAGATTGGGATATTTTTTCTGCTTGGGCTGGGGATTGAAGTGAGCGCGCAGTTTCTTTCTCGAGCCGCCCACAATAGTTCCCTTGCCGCAGATTTCGCAAATTCTCATGTTATAATCAAAAACAAGCTTTCCTATGATAAGGTAACTATACCGGGAATGCAAATTTATGAATGATTTATCGCTTTTAATATTTCAATTAGGCGTTTTGCTTTTCTCGGTAGTTATCCACGAGGTGATGCACGGTTTTGTGGCCTTGCAGTTGGGAGACCCGACCGCCAAAGACGCGGGCAGACTGACGCTGAATCCCGTAAAACACATTGATCCAGTAGGCTCTCTTTTACTCCCCGCGCTCTTGAAGCTCACTAATTCCCCGGTCATTTTCGGTTGGGCCAGGCCCGTGCCGTATAATCCCAATCTTCTTTCCAAAGATTACAGGTATGGACCGCTTAAGGTCGCTTTGGCGGGACCGGCGTCAAACCTACTCATAGCCTTAGTTTTCGCAGTCATTATTCGATCAGGAGCAAATGTCTTAGGTCCGGTTCTTGTTCCGCTTCTTGGCTTTATAGTTTTCTTGAATTGCGTCTTAGCTGTTTTTAATTTGATGCCGATACCGCCGCTTGACGGCTCCAAGATTCTCACGGCTGTCTTGCCTTCAAGGTATGCGCTGGCCCTTGAAACCCTGGGACTTACCGGATTTTTCCTGGTTATAATGCTTCTTTATTTTTTGGGAAACATTATTTTCGAATGGTCCTTTAGCCTATTCGTTTTATTTGTCGGAGTTGTTCCGGCGCAGGAATTTATCAGATTCTTTGGGTCTTAAAACCCACATCTTCATTGACAGAGACATTTATCTCCCGTATATTAGGACGCGTATGCCTACCATCGGACAGCTTTTGAAGAAAGGCAGAAAGAAAATCGCCCGTAAGAAGAAAACCCCGGCACTGGGTTTGTATTTCAATGTTTTGAAAAATAGACCCGTGAATTCCGTTTCGCCATTTAAGAGGGGAGTCTGTGTAAAAGTTTTTACGACTACTCCCAGGAAGCCAAACTCGGCTTTAAGGAAGGTGGCCAGGGTAAGGCTCACTAACGGCCAGGAAGTTACGGCTTATATTCCCGGGGAAGGCCACAGTCTGCAGGAGCACTCCGTGGTTCTGATTCGCGGAGGGAGAGTCAAGGATTTGCCCGGAGTCCGGTATCATATTGTTCGCGGCATATTGGATACAACCGGAGTTGGGGGAAGAAAGCAAGGACGCTCAAAATACGGAGCCAAAGTAGCCAAAGAACAATGAGAAGAAAGCGACTTTACAAAAGAGATCACAAGTCCGATGCCCGCTACGACAATATCGCTTTGAATCGTTTTATCAATTGTTTGATGAGGGGAGGCAAGAAATCCGTGGCCGAGCGAGTTGTCTATAGAGCGCTTGACATCGTTCAAAGGGAGACCAAAGCCGAACCGATTTCTGTATTTGAAAAAGCCATTGAGAACGCGTCTCCCTTGGTGGAAGTTTCTTCGAAGCGGGTGGGTGGCGCCAGCTATCAGATTCCTCGAGAAGTGCGACCTGAAAGGAAATTCATGCTGGCCAGCCGCTGGATAATTGCGGCATCACGCGGGAAGAAAGGCAAGGGGATGTCTGAAAAATTGGCCGAGGAGCTTATGGCCGCTTACAAGAACGAAGGGTCGGCCATCAAAAAGAAACAGGATATTCACCGAATGGCCGAAGCCAACCGCGCCTTTGCCCACTT
>CAZSQQ010000007.1:0-14947 GCA_964609135.1 uncultured Candidatus Saccharibacteria bacterium | reverse complement strand
AAAAGAAACAGGATATTCACCGAATGGCCGAAGCCAACCGCGCCTTTGCCCACTTCGCGAGGTAAATCCTACTAATGTACCAATAAATACTAATAGTACTAAATTAAAGAGGAGTGAAGTCCGACAATAAAAAAATAATTCAATTAGTTTATCCAGAGTTGAGTTATAAAGTAGTAGGAATCCTATTTAGTGCTTTTAATGAACTTGGTTATGGCTATCAAGAAAAATATTATCAAAAGGCTGTCGCTAAAATTTTAAGAGAAAACAGAATTGAATTTAAGGAACAAGTTTATGCTCCCTTAGAATTTAAGGGAGAGCGAATTGGCGGTTATTACTTAGATTTTTTGATAGACAATAAATTAATTTTGGAGATTAAGAAAAGCGATAGGTTTGCTAAAAGCAATATCGAGCAAGTTTACGCTTACTTAAAAAGATTTAATTTGAAATTAGGCATTATCGCAAATTTCACAAAGAGCGGTTTGAAGTTTAAAAGAATTATTAATATTAAATAGTATTAGTAGATTAGTAATAATTGGTAAATTAGTAGGCATGCGACAATATCCCATAGAAAAAGTACGTGACATCGGCATTATCGCCCATATCGACGCCGGCAAAACCACCGTCTCCGAACGCATTCTTTTTTATACCGGAATTTCCCACAAGATCGGCGAAGTTCACGAGGGAGACACGGTTATGGACTGGATGGAACAGGAGCGAGAGAGGGGAATTACCATCACCTCGGCCGCGACGACCGCTTTCTGGACACCGACCCATAGGGGAGGCGACAAAGGGTTCGAGCACAGGATTAATTTGATTGACACTCCGGGACACATTGATTTCACGGTTGAAGTAAAACGATCGCTCCGCGTCTTGGACGGCGCGGTTGTCGTTTTTGATTCTGTCTCCGGCGTTGAGCCTCAATCGGAGACCAACTGGCACTATGCCGACGAATATAAGGTTCCCAGAATTTGTTTCGTAAACAAGCTTGACCGGATGGGCGCGAGCTTCGAAGGAACGTTAAGATCAATTTGGGAGAGGCTTACCCCTGATGCTGTACCGATCCAGATCCCCATCGGTCTCGAATCGAATTTCGAAGGAGTCATTGATCTCTTGGAGATGAAAGCCTTTAAGTTCGAGGGTGAGCACGGAGAGAAAGTGGTTCCGATGCCGATTCCTTCTAATCTCGCGGATGAAGCCAAAAAAAGGCGCCACGATTTAGTCGAAAAGATTGCCGAAAAAGACGATCACCTGACAAATAAATATTTGGATGGCGCAGAGCTCACGGTTCAAGAACTCCGGGCGGGATTAAGAAAAGCGACGCTTGAAGTTTCCATTGTGCCGGTTCTTTGCGGTTCGGCTTTGAAGAATAAGGGCGTCCAACTGCTGCTTGATGCCGTCTGTGATTACTTGCCGTCTCCCGCCGACTTGCCGGGAGTGAGAGGAGTGACCCCCTCCGGCCAAGAGGTCATCCGTGAGCCTCGCGACGATGAGCCCTTTACGGCGCTCGCTTTCAAAATCGCGGCTGACCCTTACGTCGGCTCGCTCACCTATTTTAGAGTTTACTCGGGGGTACTCACGCGCGGCAGTTATATTTTGAATGCCACCAAGGGGGGTGAGGAGAGAGTCGGGCGAATTTTAAGGATGCACGCCAATCACCGGGAAGAGCTTGATGAAATTCCGGCGGGAGACATCGGCGCCCTGGTGGGAATGAAGGACACCACGACAGGCGATACTTTAACCGACCCGAGTTCGCCCGTCATTCTCGAGAAAATAGTTTTCCCGGAACCCGTTATTAACCAGAAAATCAATCCCAAAACCAAAGCCGATCAGGAGAAGATGGGTGTGGCTCTTCGCCGTTTGGGAGAAGAGGATCCAACATTTAGAGTTTCGGGTGATTCAGAAACGGGGGAGACAATCATTGCGGGAATGGGAGAACTGCACTTAGAGATCATAGTCGAACGAATGAAGCGGGAATTTGGAGTTGGGACCGTGGTCGGCCGTCCTCAAGTTGCTTACAAGGAAACCATAACTGCCGAATCCCAAGCGGAAGGGAAATATATCCGCCAGTCTGGCGGCAAGGGTCAGTATGGCCATGCGGTTATTAAGATTAGACCGCTTGAGCAAGGCACCGGCTTTGAATTTGTTAACGCCATTAAGGGTGGAACTATTCCTCAAGAATTTATTCCGGCCATTGAGAAAGGGGTCAAAGAAGCCATGGATAAGGGTGTCATTGCCGGATTTAAGCTCGTTGACATAGAGGTCACGCTGTTTGACGGATCGTTCCACGAAGTTGATTCATCGGAAGCCGCTTTCAAAATTGCCGGATCGATGGCCCTCCAGGAAGCGGTGAAGCGCGGGAAACCCATAATCTTGGAGCCAATCATGAAAGTGCAGACCATTACTCCGGTTCAATTCTTGGGGGATGTAGCGGGAGACTTGTCGTCTAAACGCGGCCGCATCGAAGCCATGGCCGACCGCGGGACGGTGAAAGTGATCGACGCCCAAGTGCCCTTGTCTGAAATGTTCGGTTATGCGACTAAACTTCGTTCGATGACGGAAGGCAGGGGAGCTTTTACCATGGAATTCCAGAGTTATGAGCCCGTGCCGAAGAATTTGGAACAGGACGTGGTCGACGGCAAAAGATAAGTGTGAATAATTTTAGGGGTTGACAAACGGGCTCCGCTTTAAGTAGAATTGGAGCTGTCGCGAAAAATTATAAAAACAAAAAGCCAATGGCAGAAAAAGCAAAATTCGACCGCAGCAAGCCGCACGTAAACGTCGGCACGATCGGTCACGTCGATCATGGTAAAACGACCTTAACGGCCGCCATTACCCACGTATTAAAATTAAAAGGTTGGATTGATAAAGAGGAAGGAGTTGATCAGATTGACAACGCCCCCGAAGAGAAGGCTCGCGGAATCACCATCGCCCTCCACCATTCGGAGTATCAATCCGAAAAGAGACACTACGCTCACATTGATGCGCCGGGACACGCCGACTACATCAAAAACATGATTACCGGCGCGGCCCAGATGGACGGGGCGATCTTGGTAGTATCGGCCGCTGACGGACCCATGCCTCAAACAAGGGAGCACGTTCTCTTAGCCCGTCAGGTTGGAGTTCCGGCCATCGTTGTTTTCTTAAACAAAGTTGATCAGGTTGACGACCCGGAACTGGTTCAACTTGTTGAGCAGGAAGTAAGAGAGCTATTAAAGAAATACGACTTTCCCGGAGATGAAATTCCCGTTGTTAAAGGTTCCGGATTAAAGGCCCTGCAGGCGACTTCCCCCGACGCGCCTGAAGCACAGCCGATTTTGGAACTGGTTAAGTACTTGGATGAATACATTCCGGAGCCAAAGAGAGACATCGATAAGCCGTTTCTTATGCCTATCGAGGACATTTTCTCGATTGAAGGACGGGGAACGGTTGTTACCGGCCGCGTTGAGCGAGGCAAGGTCAAGGTTAACGAGGAAGTGGAAATCGTTGGCATCAATCCGACCCAAAGAACAGTTGTTACCGGCATAGAAATGTTTCAGAAACTTCTTGACGAGGGAATCGCCGGCGACAACGTTGGCGTCTTGCTTAGAGGTCTTAAGAAAGAAGACGTTGAGCGCGGCCAAGTAGTGGCCAATCCCGGGAGCGTTACACCCCACACCGAGTTTGAATCGGAAGTCTATATCTTGAGCAAAGAGGAAGGCGGCAGGCATACTCCCATCTTTCCCGGCTACAAGCCCCAGTTCTATATTCGTACAACGGATGTAACCGGAGAAATTACGCTTCCAGCAGGAACCGAAATGGTTATGCCGGGAGATACGGTTAACTTCGGCGTGAAACTCATCGTTCCAGTGGCTTTGGAAGAAAAACAGAGATTCGCTATCAGAGAAGGCGGCAAGACTGTTGGCGCCGGAGTCGTGACTAAGATTCTTAAGTAATGGCCAAAAAAGAGGAGGTTCAGGACGAACGGCTGAGACTTCGAATCCGGTCTTACGATCACCGTTTGGTTGATAATTCCTGCCGGCAGATTATCGAAACTCTTCGCCGGCATGATGCCTCGATTGTCGGTCCGGTGCCTCTGCCCACCGAATTCAAGAAGTACACCGTGAACCGTTCAACTTTCATTCATAAGGATGCGAGAGAACAGTTCGAAATGAGAATCCACAAGAGGCTGATTGATATCTTGAATCCGGTCCCAAAGCTCGTCGAGTCCTTGACCGACTTGAATCTACCCGCCGGGGTGGACATCGAGGTGAAGATGGTATAGAATAACCGAGCTTTAAGGGGTAGCTAGAGTTACAGAAAACAACCGAGCGTTCCCCGGTTGTTTTTATTCTTGAGGCTAAAATCCCCTATGATTCATGAATTATCTCAAAGCCAGAAAAATGAAAATGCAGCAGATTTTTGAGGACGAAAAATCGGTTCCGGTTACTTTTGTTGAAATCATAAAAAAAGACGAGGTCCAAGATTTTAAAGTCGGAGATCTGTTTAAAGTGAGTGGCACTTCAAAAAGCAAGGGATTCCAGGGAGTTGTTAAGCGCCACGGGTTTCACGGCGGTCCGAAAACTCACGGGCAGAAGAACCGTCATCGCGCTCCCGGTTCGATCGGCGCGACAGCCCCCCAGAGAGTAATTCCGGGCGTTAAGATGGCCGGCCGCATGGGCGGCAAGAAAGTTACGTTAAAAAAGTTGAGAGTTGTTGCCATTCAAGCCGACAAGAGCATTTTGGCGCTTAAGGGTGCCATTCCGGGAAGAAAGGGCGGAGAGCTCAAGCTTTATCCCGTGACAGTTTCTAAATAATAATGGAAGTCATGATGACCGAGGTTTACAACAAGGGATTGCAAAAAGTAGGAACGGTGGAGCTTCCCGAGAGACTTTTTCACCGCCTCTGGTCGCCTCAACTCGTTCATCAAGCACTTTTGACCCAGATGGCGAATGCGAGGAAAAGAGTTGCCTATGCGAGGGGGAGAGGAGAGGTTAGGGGAGGCGGCAAGAAGCCGTGGCCGCAAAAAGGGACCGGCAGATCAAGGCAAGGGTCCATCAGGTCTCCGCTCTGGAAGGGAGGCGGAATAACCCACGGGCCGACCTTGGAGCGAAATTATTCGATGAAGATCAACAAGAAAATGAAACAAGGAGCTATCTTCAGCGTTCTGTCCAAAAAACTGAAGGACGGAGAGGTCAAGGTCATTGATTCTCTGGATTTAGCGGCGCCCAAGACCAAAGAACTTTCAAAAGTTTTAACCGCATTCTTGAAGTCGAAACCGAACGTTTTGATTGTTCCCGGCTTGGGAAATAGAAATGTTTATGCCGCCAGCCGCAATTTGCCCAAGGTCAAAGTCTTAAATCCCAAGACCCTGAATGTCTATGACCTTTTGAAATTCAAGAACGTTGTTTTGGAAAAGGAAGTCATTCCTGTTTTAGAAGAGCACTACCATGTCATTAAATAAGCTTGTTATAAAGAAGCCGCAGGTGAGCGAAAAAGGGACCGATATTTCGAAATTTGGGAAATACGTCTTTTTGGTAGACAAATACGCGCGCGACAAACAAATCAAAGATTCGATTGAAAAGATTTACAGCGTTAAAGTTTTAAGGGTCAATATCGTCAACGTTAACTCTCAAGATAAAAGATTAAAGAAAGCCATTGTTACGTTAAAAGAGGGCGACAAGATTGATATTGTCCCGCACTAAGATGAAAGAGTATTCCCCATACACGCCTTCGAGAAGACACATGACCGTAGTTCGTTACGGCGTCTTGAGCCGTGTCCGTCCCATGAAGTCGGCTTTAAAGAAATTGAAAAAGCACGCCGGCCGAAACAATCTGGGCAGAATCACCGTTCGCCACCAGGGCGGGGGAGTCAAGCAGTTTTACCGGCTTATCGACTTCAAGCAGATGAAATACGGCGTTCCGGGGAAAGTTGAAACGCTGGAATATGATCCCAACCGCACCTGCTTTATTATGAGAGTTCTGTATAAGGACGGCGAGAGGCGTTATCTTATTGCTCCGACTGAAGTGAAAGTCGGTGATAGGATTATTTCCGGAGACGAAACGCCCCTTAATCCCGGAAACCGTCTTCAGCTGAAAAATATCCCGATTGGTTACGCCATCTACAATATAGAGCTAACACCCGGCAAGGGCGGCCAGATCGTAAGAAGCGCCGGCAACCAAGCTCAGGTTTTAGCGCACGAAGCGGGATTTACGAACGTTAAGCTCCCATCGGGAGAAGTGAGAAAGGTTTTATGGGGAAATTACGCTTCTTTGGGTCAGGTTTCGAATCCCGACCACAATTTGGTGAAACTGGGCAAAGCTGGAAGAGTGCGCCACATGGGGGTACGGCCAACCGTTCGAGGCACCGCCATGAATCCCGTCGACCATCCCTACGGGGGCGGAGAGGGTCGACAGAAGAGAGGTATAAAAAGACCTAAGACCAAATGGGGCAAGGTAACGGGCGGCGTGAGAACGAGGAAAGACAATAAATGGTCAAACGCTTTGATTGTTTCAAGAAGAACCAAGAAGAAGAAATAAGGGCTTTCCCCAAATTTTCAAATTCTTAATTTGAAAATTTGGCTAGAAAACCTTACCCCGCACCAGTTTTTATTAACATATGACCTATCCAAGTCACCCAACCCAATATTCGCTTTCCCCCTATGAAAATGGTCGATTTCGCGTAAACTGGTGCGGGGTGCTCGTTTTTGTGGCTAAATATTCTGTGCTGCAGGCGAGCTTGAATATTTAGACAAAAACGGCATGTCCAGAAGCGCCAAAAAAGGTCCATACGTTGATGAGAAACTGCTTAAGAAGATAAGCGGTCTTAAGGCTGGCGATAAAACCGTGGTTAAGACCTGGTCGCGGGATTCAGAAATTTCTCCGGAGATGGTCGGTTTTACCTTCGGCGTTCATAACGGCAAAGACTTTATAAATGTCGCCGTCTCCGAAGAAATGGTGGGTCACCGGTTGGGGGAATTTTCTCCGACCAGGAAATTTACCAAACACGGCGGAAAGATTCAGAAAGAATTGGAGTTGAAAGCGGCCGGAGCGGCAGCGGCTCCGGCGGCAGAGCCGGCTCCTAAAAAGCCGGGTAAATAAAAAACATGGAAACGACAAAAGTACGAGCCAGTATCAGAAATTTAAGAATCACTCCCAGGAAAGTGCGCTTAGTTTCCAATGTTGTAAGAGGAGTGAGCGTCAACACGGCCCTAGCGCAGCTCCAGATGATTAGAGCAAGAGGAGCCGAACCCATTATCAAACTTTTAAAGTCGGCGGTGGCGAACGCCAAGAACAGGAACTTGAATCCCGAAAGAATGGTTGTCGAATCAATCACCGTCACTTCCGGTCCGATGCTGAAGCGATCGCTCCCGCGAGCGAGAGGCCGCGCCACTTTGATTCAGAAGAAGTCAAGCCACGTTAACCTGGTTTTAGCCGAGTCGAATAAAGCCGAGGGCCGGAAATTCATGATTCATGAAAAACCGAAAGCGGTTAAGACCAAAAAGGCGGAAAGTATAAAGAAGCCGAGATTTAAAGAAGATGCGGGCCTCACTCGCGAGCGCCAAGGTTTTTTCCAAAGAATGTTTAGAAGGAAATCAATTTAACCATGGGAAGAAAGATCAGACCGGATACATTTAGGTTGGGAATTACTGACAGGTGGGATGCCCGCTGGCTTTCGATGAAACGCGCTCCAGAGTGGTTGGCGGAGGATGAAAAAGTTAGAAAGGTGATCATGGAAAAGATCGGCCAGGCCGGCATTGCCAAGATTGAGACGGAACGCACTCCTGACAAGTACAAGATTTACATTAAGGCCAGCCGACCCGGGCTTATTATTGGGAGAGGCGGTAAGGGTATTGAGGAGTTGAATAAACTTCTCGAGAAAGTCGTGGAAGCCAAAGTGGCTTTGAGTTTGAACGTCGAAGAATTGAAGCGAACCGAAGTTTCCGCTGCGCAATTGGCGCAGAGCATCGCCTGGGATTTGGAGAAAAGGATTAAGTTCAGGAGGACACTGAAGAAATACCTGGATGTGGTGACACAGAATAAGGACGTCGAGGGAGCCAAGATTATGGTGGCCGGGAGGTTGGATGGCGCCGAAATTGCCAGACGCGAACACTTGCAGAGGGGGAAACTCCCTTTAGGCACGCTTAGAGCCTCGATTGATTATGGAACGGCTACGGCTTTCACGACTTACGGAGCGATTGGCATAAAAGTTTGGATTTACAAGGGCGAGATTTTTGATAAATCAAAATCGTCAAAGAATACCTGATGTTAATTCCTAAAAAAGTAAAACACAGAAAATGGTTCAAAGGCCGCTCGAGGAAGCGATTGGTTGAGCTCCGCGGCGTGAGAGTAGCTTTTGGCAGTTATGGCCTTAAGGCCATGGAACCTTCGTGGCTTAATTCAAGACAAATTGAATCAGCTCGAAGAACTATTACCAACTTCATAAAGAGAGAAGGAAGAGTTTGGATTCGGGTTTTTCCCGATAAACCGGTAACCAAGCGTCCGCCCGAGGTCACCATGGGCGGAGGCAAGGGTTCTGTTGATCACTATGTTTTTCCCGTCCGTCCGGGAAGAATTATCTTTGAGATGGATGGTGTGCCGGAAGCGACCGCCAAAAAAGCCTTGACCTTGGCTGGTTTCAAGCTTCCCTTCAAAACCAAGATTGTTACTAAAGAATAACAGGATGAAAAAGAACGATATTCAAAAAATTAAGGAGAAAAGCCAGGCGGAGTTAGTGAAAGAGCTTGGGGAGACGCGGGATGAAGTCCGCTCGCTTGTATTTGATCTCTCTTCCGGGAAACTCAAGAATCACAATCAGTTGAGAGAAGCTAGAAGAAAAGTTGCGAGAATCATGACTTTCATAAAATTGATGGTTCGGCAAAGCTCACCATCAATACTGAGAAAAACCGAAGTATTGAGAAAACATGACAAAAAATAGAGAACCAAAAAGAAGAAGACTGGAGGGAGTGGTAGCTTCCGACAAAATGGCGAAAACGGTTGTCGTCTCTGTGAGCCGCGAAAAGATTCACTCTAAGTATCTAAAGCACTACAAGATGAGCCGTCGCTTAAAGGCGCACGACGAGAATCGTGAGTATCATGTGGGAGACAAGGTAACGGTCGAGGAGACCCGTCCCATTTCGAAAGACAAACGTTGGAGAGTGATTGGAAAAGTTTCCAAGGAAAAATGATTCAAGAAAGATCCATTTTAAAAGTGGCCGATAATTCAGGAGCCAAAGTGGTCCGCTGTTTTAGGATTTTGGGAGGAACGGGGAGACGTTACGCCAGAGTCGGCGATATTCTTGTCGCCTCCGTTCAGAGCGCGGAACCCCGTAAGCCCGTAAAGAAAAAGGATGTTGTGAGGGCGCTCGTCGTTCGCACTACCGCTCCGATAAGAAGGAAAGACGGCAGTTATGTAAGATTTGACGATAACGCTGTTGTTTTAGTTGACAAAAAAGAACCTAAAGCCACCCGTATTTTCGGCCCCATGCCCCGAGAACTGAAGGAACTTGGCTTTGATAAAATAATTTCTTTGGCGCAAGAAGTGGTTTAAGGAAATGAAAATCAAGAAAGGAGACAAAGTTTTAATTTTGAAAGGCAGGGACGCCGGAAAATCGGGTAAAGTCATTCGCGTAATTGCCGCGGACGGAAAAGTGGTCGTTGAAGGCTTGAATTTATTGAAGAAAAGCGTTAGACCTAAACGTCAGGGAGAAAAGGGACAGATTATCGCGAATCCAACGCCTTTGAGAATCGAGAACGTCGTTTTCGTATGTCCTGCCTGTAACAAATCCTCGAAGCTGGGATATCGCGCCGAAGTCGGGAATAAGGTAAGAATTTGCAAAAAATGCGGGGCTTCAGTTTAGAAAAAATCGTCGTTTCAACGGGGGTCGGTAAATTAAGAGACAACTCGAATTTTGTCTCCGGGATGCTGCCGGAGATTATCGAAGAGATAACCCTCATAACCGGTCAGAAGCCAGCGTTGAAGAAAATCAAAGAATCAATTGCCGGGTTTAAAGTGAGAGAAGGCGATATTGTGGGACTTATGGTTACTTTGCGCGGCAAGCGAATGAAGGATTTCCTGGAAAGATTGATTCATATAACTCTGCCGCGTGTAAGAGATTTCAGAGGGATAAGCTTGAAGCAATTTGACCCTCAAGGGAATCTGACGATCGGTCTTAAAGAACACAGTGTTTTCCCTGAAATCAATCAGGAAAAATGTAAAGTTAATTTTGGACTTGAGGTCACTTTAGTTCCCGATACCAAAACCAAAGCGGAAGGCATTAGCTTTTTAAGAGGTCTTGGTTTACCTTTAATGAAGTAAATTTTAAGACTATGGCCAAAGAATCAGTAATCGCCAGATCAAAGAAGAAGCCCAAGTACTCGACGAGAATCGTCAGGCGCTGTTTTCGCTGTGGCAGAAAGCGCGGGTTTTTGCGTGACTTTGGCACTTGCCGAATTTGTTTTCGGGAGCTGGCTTCGGTCGGTCGGATTCCCGGAGTAAAGAAGTCTTCGTGGTAAGGGCTTGATTGCTCCGACCGCGGTCGGAGCACCATCAAACCTTACCCCGCACCAATTTCTACGAAAACCATGACCAAGACAAATTACACAACTAAAGATTCAAGATGTTTGAATGTAGCCAATCTAATGGTCGGGAATTGGTGCGGGGTGCTCAACTTTATAGTTGCTCGCTTCGCTCGCAAATAAAATTGGCATGTATATTGATACTCTTATAAGAATCAAAAATGCGTTTATGAGAAAGAAGGAGCGAATTAAAGTCCCTTATTCGCGCCTGAATATGGAGATCTTGGAACTCTTGGTTAAAAAAGGTTATTTGGAGAGCGTCGTAAGAAAAGGCAGGGGGCTGAAGCGCATCATTGACATCCAATTAAAATATGAGGGTTTGAAGCCGGCCATCTCGGATATCAAGTTCTTATCCGTGCCCTCGAGGAAAGTTTACGCCGGCTATAAGGATTTAAAAAGATCCAAGCAGGGTTACGGGCGTTATTTCATATCAACCTCAAAAGGGGTTTTAACCGACTCCGAGGCCAGGCGCGAGAAACTTGGCGGCCAGGTACTTTTTGAAGTTTGGTAAGGGCTTGATTGAAAAATTCAAGCTTTAAGCGTAGAATTTTTCAGCATCAAACCTTACCCCGCACCAGTTTTTATGAACACCATGACCCATCCAAGTCACCTAACTCAAGATTCGCTTTCCCCATATGAAAATGGTCGATTTTGCGTAAACTGGTGCGGGGTGCTCGATTCTGTAGATAAATTTTCTTTGTCTCCAGACTCGAAAATTTATACATAATCGGCATGAGTAAGATTGGCAAACAACCCGTCGTGATACCCGAAGGCGTTACCGTTACCCTAAACGGCGGACTTCTCGAAGTTAAGAGCGGAGCTATAACCTTGGGGGTTAAGATTTTGCCTGGAATTAAAGTTGAAATTAGAGACAAAGAAATTGTTTTCACGCCGGAAGCAAAAACCAAACAATACTTGAGCAATTGGGGAACAATGCGATCGCTCACAGAGAACGCGGTAGAGGGAAGCGTCAAGGATTTCATGAAAGAACTAATTCTGGAAGGCGTGGGTTTCAGAGCTGTGGTTCAAGAGAACATTTTGGTGTTAAACTTGGGTTTCTCGCATCAGGTTAAGTTTCCGATTCCCGAAGGGATCAAAATCGAAATTGATAAGAACACTCTTAAAATCTCTGGTCCGGATAAAGCCCTGGTTGGGCAAGTGGCCGCTAAACTCAGGAGCCTGAAGAAACCGGAGCCGTATAAAGGCAAGGGTTTCAGATATTCCAATGAGGTTATAAGGAGAAAAGCCGGCAAGAAAGCCGTGGCCGCCGCCAAGTAGCTATGAGAAAGGGAATTAAGGCAAAAATTGCGTCCCGTAAGATAAGAAGAGTGAAACGCACCAGGGCGAAGATTTCAGGCACTGACACGAGACCCAGGCTCGCGGTCTTTCGAAGCAACAAAAATCTTTATCTTCAGCTTATATCCGACACCAAGGGAAAAACTGTCGCTTCGGCCTGCACCTTGGAATTAAAGGCAAAGAGCAACAAGGTTAGTCAGGCAGAGATGTTGGGCGAGCTTTTAGCCGGGAGAGCCAAGGCCTTAGGAATTGAATCGGCGGTTTTCGACAAGCGTTCTTACAAGTATCACGGTCGAGTCAAGGCGGCAGCGGAAGCTCTAAGGAAAGCCGGATTAAGTCTATGAGAGAATATAGAGGCGGTAAGAGGGACGATTATAAGGAAGAAGTCCTTGATTTAAACAGAGTGACCAGAGTTGTGGCCGGCGGCAAGCGTTTTCGCTTTCAAGCGACCGTGGTCGTGGGCGACGGCAAGGGTCGCGTTGGGGTTGGAGTGGGGAAGGGTGCTGACGTTCAATCAGCGGTGGCTCGCGCTAAACTTCAGGGAATTAAAAGAATGATCGATGTTAAAATGAAAAATCGCACCATTTCTCACGAGGTTCAGGCCAAGTTCAGCGCGGCCAGGGTTATAATTAAGCCGGCCAAGGACGGCCACGGACTCATGGCCGGAGGCGCCGTCCGTGTAGTTTTAAAACTGGCGGGCGTTCAGGATGTAAGCGCAAAATGTTTAGGCAGAACGGTGAACAAACTGACCAACGCCCGCGCCGCCATCGAAGCTTTAAAGAAATTAAGGGCTTGGCCTCCGACCGAAGGAGGAGCTACCGATAAATTTGGCAATGCAACTACACCAGCTTAAGCCTGTTTATAAAAATCTCGAGAAAAAGAGAGTCGGTCGCGGAGGCAAGCGCGGCACCTACTCGGGGCGCGGCCAAAAAGGCCAGAGAGCCAGAGCCGGCAAGAAAATCAGGCCGGCGGAGCGGGATTTCATCCAGCGGTTACCAAAACTTCGCGGAATCGGCAACCGTCTTTCCGTGAGCAAAAGACAACGCGCAAAATTGAACAATGCTAAGTAAACTCATAACCGTCTTTAAGATTAAGGATCTGAGGCAAAAGATCTTCATAGTGGCCGCCATTTTTGTGGCCTTCAGAATCCTGGCCAACATTCCCATCCCCGGAGTCAACCCGGAGTTGTTGCGAAATTTCATTGGAAGCAACCAGGTCTTGGGACTCTTTAATATTTTCTCGGGAGGAGGCTTGTCCCAGCTTTCCATTGTGATGTTGGGACTTGGCCCGTATATCACGGCCACCATCATCATGCAGCTTCTTACCATGATCTTCCCGAAACTGAAAGTGCTCTATTACGAAGAGGGGCCAGAGGGGCGGGCTAAATTCAATCGCTATTCCCGGTATCTCACGGTCCCTTTAGCCGCGCTTCAGTCTTACGGACTTTTGAAGCTCTTGATGTCTCAAAATGTTCTGCCGCAACTTGGTCCTTTTCAAATCGGCGTTGACGTAATTGTGACGACCGCCGGTTCGATGATTTTGGTCTGGTTGGGGGAACTCATTACCGAGCAGAAAATAGGGAACGGCGTATCGCTCCTCATCTTCGCCGGAATCGTGAGCAGCTTGCCGGGAGTGTTGGGCGGTGCCTTCCAGCGTTTTCAGGGTGGAGAGGTGGGAATTGATACTATCGCAACATTTATCGCAGTGGGTCTGCTCGTCATTGCCGGGGTCGTTATCGTAAACGAGGCCGAAAGGAAACTCCCGGTTTCTTATGCTAAGCGCATCCGGGGCAACAAACTCTATGGAGGAGTCTCGAGTTACCTGCCGCTTAAAGTGAATCAAGCGGGAGTGATTCCGATAATCTTCGCCATTTCAATACTTCTCTTTCCGCAGTTTTTCGGACAGATGCTTTTCGCGGTATCGCCAAAGGTGGGCGGCGCGGTTAATAATTTGTTCACCGGTATCTTGAATAACCAAGCGATTTACGGATTGCTTTACTTCTTCTTGGTATTCGTCTTCACCTATTTCTATACGGCGGTTACCTTCGATCCCAAAGAGATTTCCAAGAATCTTCAGCGCGGCGGAGGATTTGTCCCGGGAATCAGGCCGGGGGATCCGACCGCTCACTTTTTGAGGAGCGTTATCGCGAGGATCACTCTCTTCGGCGCGATATTTTTGGGAAGTATCGCCATACTTCCAATTATCACGGCCTTCCTCACTAAAACTCAGGCCTTGACCATCGGCGGCACATCGCTTCTTATTGTCGTCGCAGTAGTCTTGGACACCGTAAAACAAATCGACTCCCAGCTAACTGTGCGTGAGTATGAGGGGTTCAAATAAAGCCGTAATTATTTTGGGTCCGCCCGGAGCCGGCAAGGGGACCCAGGCCAGATTAGCGGCCCAACGTTGGGGGTTTCACGATTTGGATACTGGGAGACTCATTGAAAGAATTGTTTACGATCCTAAATTCGGCAAGTCGGCGTTGGTCAAACGCCAAAGGAAAAATTTTGAAAGCGGCAAATTATGCACTCCCAGCTGGGTCTTAAAAATTACCAAGGAGGCAATTAAGCGAGTCCATGGTACCGGGTCAGGATTAGTAATGCAAGGTTCACCCAGAACTTTATTTGAAGCATTCGGCAAATCTGGTAATCCAGGCCTCTTTGATGTTTTGGTCAAACTTTACGGCAAGAAAAATATTTTTATTTTTGAAATTACCATTCCGTCCCGAGAATCAATTCTTAGAAATAGCAGGCGTTTGGTGTGCTCTGTCTGCGACATGCCCTTACTCCGTTTCTATAAGAATTCGAAAAGTTGCCCTTTCTGCGGCGGTCGGCTTTTGAAAAGAAGTCTCGATAAACCGGAGATCATTAAAGTGAGGCTTAAAGAATATGAGACCAGAACCGAACCAATTTTTAAGGAGTTAAAAAAAAGAAGGTTTAGGATTCATCGGGTTAACGGCCGACCACTGCCAGGAGCGGTTTTCAAAAATATTGAAAAGGTGGTAAATAACGGCCAATGACCCGTCTCGTAAAAACTCCCGAAGAGATAGAAAAAGTAAGGCAATCTGGCAAGATTGCCGCTCGCGTTTTAAGGAGAC
>CAZSQQ010000006.1:0-26572 GCA_964609135.1 uncultured Candidatus Saccharibacteria bacterium | reverse complement strand
TGCAGTAATCCTCCGCTCCGCATCTCTGGTTTAGTACGAGCGGAGCGAGGATTTCCGCAGAATGGATTCGACGCAGCTCACCATAAAAGGATAAACATAATGACAGAAAACAAAATAAAATTAATTTCAAAATCAACGTTATTGGCGGCGTTAGTTATAGCGTCGTTGGGGTTGGTTCAATCGGCTAACGCCGGTGTTGTTGTTTTCTCGGCGGACACTAACGTTACCATGACCGGCACGAGCAACATCACGCTTAAAGCTCTAAGCGGCTCACAGGTGGACTCATACATCGTCTCTCCAACCACCGTCACTGTTACGGTGACTGGCACCGACACCTTTACCCTTTATTCCGCGGACAGATACAACGTTACCAATAACGGCAACATTACCCAGACTTGCGCCGGCAACTATTCCCAGACAATTGTCCGGGGCGGCACGGTGATCTTGACTCCTGGAACTACGGCTTGCCAAGTTGCCGCTTCAGGTGGCGGTGGTGGCGGCGGAGGCGGAACAGCGCAGGTAGATTACGAACCGCCAACGAACACCTCTGTTGTTATCGCCGCCGGGGCGGTTACCGCGAGCTCTACTGCCGTTACTTTGACGCTTGGCGCGACTGGCGCGACCCAGATGATGATTTCCAACGTTTCCGATTTCAAGGATGCGGTTTGGGAAACATATACCACGTCCAAAGCATGGACTCTAACCTCTGGCGACGGAGTTAAAACAGTTTATGTCAGGTTCAGAGACGCCTCTCAAAATGTTTCAGTTGCCGTAACTGATACTATTACTTTGACGACTGGCGTGGCTGCTATCCCTGCGACCCCGGCAACTCCGGCGGTGCCAGGTGTAACTCCGGCGGTACCAGCCACTCCTGCCACCCCAGCCACCCCTGCTGTCTTGAAAGCTCTTCCATATGCTAAGCCTACGACAATTCCCGAAATGCAGGCCAACTTAACCGTCTTGCTGGAAAACTTGGCGGCACTGCAGGCATCACAGAAAGCTGCCGCTCCTTCGGCCGTGCCATCCGCCGCCATCCCATCTTCAGGTTCTTATACTCAACCTCTTTCTCAAGGATCAAAGGGAGGTGATGTAACAGCCCTCCAAAACCTATTGAAGAGTGAAGGAGTTTATCCGGAAGGACTGGTAACCGGCTATTTTGGCAATCTAACCCAAAAAGCGGTGGGTAAATTCCAAGAGAAATACGGAATAGCTGATTCGAATAATCCAGGATACGGATTTGTCGGCCCCAAGACCAGAGCCAAGATCAATTCGCTATTGGGGCTGTAATTTCGACCATTCCTTGTGGCTTCTGGGTCAATAAAAATCCCCACCGCCGAGCGGTGGGGATTTTTATTTGGCGTTTAAGACGGAAAATTTATCCGTACCCGGTGCTACAGTTAACTGTAGCGATAGGGAGTCGGTATGAAGATGGAGAGCGTAAATCCGTCAAAACCAACGCCCCTGTTGGGCTGTTGATAACTTGGATATTGCCGCCTCGCGATATGCTATAATTTCAGAAATAAGGCATTGTCGGATGCCGAGTTAAATTTGTTAATTTAAAAAAATATGGTGAGGATCTTTTCTGCCTCGTCGAGTATTATAAACAAGTCGTTCGTTATCTTCACGGCTTTGGCTGTGGTCGCCTGGTCTTTGGGGGCAGGCTTTTTTATGCCCGGGATAGCGAGGGCGGCCGTTTCAGAGACTACCGCTCCGGCGGGCATGGTTAATCCAAGCCAGACTATTAAAGCTTCAAGCGGCGAAACTCCGGTTATAAGATTTCAGATTACGGGCAATAATGCCAATAACACCCTTACGCAAGTCGCGGTCACTATTACAAGCACCGCTGGCCCGGCTGTTTCTGGTGATTTTACCAGCCTGAAGGTATTTAAATCAGCCGACAATATTTTCGATGTCGGTGACACACCCGTTGGAACCCAAACAACAGTCAATGTCGGTTCAGCGACTAATATTGCCGTTACCGATACCTTGGGCGCCGCCGCCTCTTGGTATATCGTGTCTGTTGCCACTTCCGCAGCTGCGGTTAATGGTCACGCTTTTAAGGCGACGATGGCCGCGAATACAGCTATCACAGTTGGCGGTGATGGCGCAGGTGCAATTACGAGCACTGCCCTCGCCGCTGGATCAGTCCAAGCCCTAACTATTGATACCGTTCAGCCGTCATTTGATTCGTCAAGAAGCGGTCCGCAAAATGGCACCCTTAATGTTCCGACAAGCGCGAATATCCACATTGCGTTTTCTGAAAATCTCGACCAATCAACATTAACCACGAGCAATATCAGTTTAACAGCTGGCGGAACCCCGGTTTCAGTTGCCGTTAGGCAATTTCCTGATGGGTTTGATGTGGTTCCTTCAAGCCCGCCGGCTTATACCACTGGAACCAGCTTTTCTAAACTTACTACCGCGTCAACCGGTTTCTTCTTCATGCAGAGCACCAATCCTATTAATCCGCAGGGAGGATATACCGCGCCGGTTAATGGAGACATAGTCTATTTCCAGCACGAAAGTTTCCCGCTCGAAGTCGGATTAGTAACTGACGCGACACTGACTTCAGGCACTTTTAAAGTTAATAATTTTCCTTTATTTGGCGGCCAGCAGATAACTAAAGTTGCCACTCCCGCCGCGACGGGCGCCGTAAGCGGCACAACTGCGGTTACAACCGGCGATCTTATTGTTCTTAACTCTACCGCCAATCCCACCGACCAAAAGTATAACTGGCATATTGTAACAACCGGTGCCGCGATAAATAATACTGGTTTGCGCGTTGATAGCGCCGCGAGCAACGCTCCAACCTTTGTGTCCGGCTCAAGTTTCAGCACCATAACACCGACAGCCACCGCGGCAGTAAACGTAGACAACCAACTTACATTGAATCTTGCGGCCGGCGATCTCGTTTTCGCCAAGGTTACCGCCAATGCCGACAATCTTGCGGCCTACGCATGGCACGTTGTGACAACCGCCGAGAACATCTCCGGCGCGGTACCTAACACATTGCGTCTTGATAGTAACACTGTGGGCGCTCCCACATTTGCCGCCTCAACCCAAGCGAGCAAGCTTACCCCCGCCGCAACCGGCGCGGTAACCGCCACAACCCCCGCTCTTTCTTTCGGGGACATCGTTTTCGCGAAAACCACCGCTAACGCCTCGAGCAACGGCTCGTATAATTTCCACCTGGTGACCAACGCCGCGGGGAGCATTTCAAACACCGCTCTCCGCTTTGACAACGCGGCGTCAGGTTTAAGCCCCTCAATAAGTTACATCGTTGCTGCAACTCAAAGCATCAAGGATTCAGCCGGCAACGTCCTTAACTCTCCTGTTTCAATAGGTTTCTCTACTAGCTCAAACACCGGTACCAACACCACGCCACCGTTTGTTCAATCTTCAACTCCACAACAAGGAAATACGACTTTTCCCATCGGCGCGCCCATCTCGCTTCAGTTCTCGGTGCCGATGTCCAATTCAGGAGATGGGTCAGTACTGTCGAGTTCCAATATAGGGCTTTTCACAAATGTTAATGGCGCTCCCGGAATTGCGGTTACAGCTGTGAACGCTTATAACTCTTCTACAAATACCGTGACTGTTGATCCAAGCGCCGACCTTACTGCCGCAACGGCTTATATACTTAAGGTTTTTCCGAGTACGATGAGCAGCACCAGCATACCTATGCCTATGTTCCAGCTGTTTTTCACAACTGCCTCCGGCGCGGCTGATGCCACGAGACCGACAGTTACGGGGGTTTTCCCGTCTCCCGGGGCAACTGGCGTTGTTCGTCCAGTGAGCGACATCAGCATCGGTTTTTCGGAAGATATGAATGCGGCGACCGTGAACGGCACAACAATAACCATAAACAACAGCATTACTGGCGCGGTTACCTATAACGCCCAACAGCGCGCCGCGCACTTCTCGCCGAACGTTCCTCTTGCTTCGAACACTGCCTACACTGTTACCGTGGGTACAGGCGTTCAGGATCTTTCGGGTAATGGCTTGGCGGGTAACGGCGGGGTGGCCAACGCCGCAACCGTGAGCGGCAGCTCATCCACCTATGTCTTTAGCTTTACGACAGCGGCCGCCGCGGATGATACTGCTCAGCCCTCAGTCCAGTCCGCCAATGCCGACAACTTCGGTATCGCGGTTACTTTCTCCGAGCCGATGAAATCCGGAGGGGGTCCGAACGCGGCTGACAATATTACGAATTACACGCTTGAAAACCCGGTTGGTACAACCGTTAGTTTGGCCGGGAAGACCGTGACTTATGATGGCGCGACTATGACCGCGAGAATAACCGGGCTTTCACTTCAGAGCGGCGCTGGTTTTAAGGTAACTGGCAACAATCTACTCCAAGATGTTGCCGGAAACTTTATCTCCACCTCCTTGGGTCCCCCGGTGGCGAACGTTGCTCAAGGCACAGTTGCGGATTCAGCTCAAACAGGCGGCCTACTTGGCCCCGGTGGCGGCATGATGCAGACTGGAGGCGAAATGGGCATGAACCCTATCCGAGTCAGTCCTATGAACCGATTGGCGGGAGCAACCTCTGGTTACTTCGTGGAAATGCCGGTTACTACGTCCATTCCTTCGGGCGGTTCAATCGTGCTTACTTTCCCCACTGGGTTTGATGTAACAAACGCCGCAGCCATGACCGCCGTTACTGAAAGTCCGGCTAATAGCGACCTCAACGGACCGGCTACTGGCGTTGTAACAATCGCTTCAGTTAGTAACAGCGCTTCAGCTAGGACCATCACTGTGGTTACCGGCGGCGCGGAAACAGGAGCCAATACTTTCTTGCGTTTTGACCTGAAGACAATCATAAACTCAACTGTTCCTAATAGCGCTGGTTATACGGTAGACATAAAAACAAAGAACGCGAGCAATGTGATCCTCGAGACGAAAACTTCGGGTCTCTTCTTCTTGGGTCAGGCGGGCACGAATACACTCACGGTAAACGTCTTCAATGACAACGGCGCGGGCGCCAATGCCGGTAATGGCGTAAAAGACGGCGATGAATCTGGTATCGCAAGCGCCACAGTTTTCCTCTTCAGCATGGCTGTCGGCGGTCAGAGCGCTACAACAAACGGAAGCGGCGTAGCTACATTCACAAATCTCGTAAATGGGACAGACTATATGGTTGGCATTGAGCCATCAAGCGTTGCCGCGGGAGGATTTTCTTTCAATTCCGCGCAGCAGCCGCTGTCAATTTCAGGAAATACCACAAAGAATTTCGGTTTAAGAGCTGCTCCCTACACTATTGGGGGCACAATCACTGGTCCTATAAATACGTCCCTTGATGTATTTGCCAACAACTTCAATGGTTTTACATCTGTGACCGTAAATACTGGTGGGAGTGGAAGCGTGGCGTACACTCTGCCGGCGCAAGCGAACACCACTTATCGCGTGGGAGTTGGGCCTTCTATGCCTAAGACCTTTAGCCAGCCAGGATCAGCGATGCCTCCTCCGCCGACATTTACCTTTATGCCTCCTCCGATGATTGATGTGGTTGTCGCGGCTGCGAACGTGACGGGTAAGGACTTCGCCCTTACCGCGACCGATAAAACTATCACTGGCACAGTAAAGGATTCTTCCGGTGTCGGCATAAACAGAGCTCAAATCTTTGCCAGGCCGGCCCAAAGTTCCACTGGCGGCAGTAGCGTAGGTTTCGGCACAGGCGGAGAAACTGATACCCAAGGGAACTTCAGCTTGCGCGTGGTGCCTGGAGTATATCTCGTTGGCACCTTTAAACCCGGTATGCCCAACGTCCAAGAACAGCAGATTACAGTTCCCTCTTCCGGGGCCAACACTCCCGCCACACTGGCCTTTGTAATTGACGCTTCAACCAATCTTACGATTAGCGGTAAGGTAACCGATGATGCCGGGAATGCCATTCCTTATGCTGGCGTGGGCGGCAGGAAGGTAACATCCGCCACTAATACGACGAGTATCGGCGGCGGTTCCGACAACTTTGTTGGCGGTCCGACTGACGCCAACGGCGCCTACACTCTTTATGTAACCGCTGGTACATGGATTGTGGAAGCCTATGCCCCTGGATTCGGCAGATTAGGCTCTAAAACTATCACTGTTGTTGCCGGCACAAGTTTGACTGGTCAGGATTTCTCGGCGGCGACTTTGAGCGTTGGGACGATTACTGGCCAAGCCACTAAAGCAACCGTAGCTCAACAGGGCGTTATGGTACGCGCCGATGGCACAAGTGGAGGCAATATGGCCGTTACTGACGTGAATGGCAACTACACCTTGAAGGTTCCCGCGGGCGCCGGTTATACCATTAATTGTTATTTCCCAGGCGTTGGTGAGAGCGCGCCAGTTACCAATGTTACAGTGACAGCGAATACCACGACTTCCGGAAAGGATTGTTCGTTAGCGGCTCCAATTACAGTTACGGTGAATATTACCACCGCTGCGACTGGCGGGAGCGCGGTTACTGGCGCGTTTGTGGACGCGAGAGATACGAACGGCAGAGGCAATGGTACGGGCGCCTATACAACTTCTGGCGCGAATGCCGTCTATGTTTTAACTCTGTCACCGGGCACCTATACCGTCCGCGCTGGACATCCTTCCTATGGAATGATTGGTTCTACGGCAAATGTCAGCACCATTCAAACGATTACTTATACGACTACGGCTGGCGCGACCTCTGCGGTAACCGGCACGATTACTGGTGGCGGGGTTGCCTTAAGTGGCGCTTGGGTGTCTCTAACCGGCACTCCAACTGGCCAGGTCAATATCATTAACGTCGGCGCTCAAACGGCTTCCAATGGAACGTTCTCAATAAGCGTGCCTAACGGCAGTTACAAAGTTCGAGCCGACAAGCCAGGGTTTAAGTCACCGATTGAAACCACGGTTACGGTTGCCGGCGCCCCCGTTGCAGCTGGGACAATCAACCTTACTGCCGCGACGCTCTCTATTACCGGCCAGATTATCTTAAATTCTGCCGGCGTGAGCGGCGCCTTCGTTGACGCGACTGATGGAGAAGGTGGATTCACCGTAGGACAGACTGACACGGATGGAAATTACAGCTTGGCGGTAACTTCCGGAACCTGGACACTTCGAGCGCATAGTATGGGCTACGAGGGCGGACCGACTTCTGTAACTGTCGGCACTACTAATTCAACTTCAAATAATATAACCCTTACCGCTATGTCTGGCTTCACGGTGGTGCCCGAGAAACAGGAGACAGTTACTCCGAACTCTGGCGGCTTCTTCACTAATACCGACATTGGTGCTGGCTTCAAGCTCAACATTCCGGCCAACGCTTTAGGCACGGGCGCGAATGCGAGTACGGTTAAGACGCAAATAAATACCTCGCTTCCAAACCCTCCGACCGGCGCCATTTTGAAGAAGAACGCGGTGTCAATCTCGGCGGTGGATGCTGCCGGCGCGCCGATTAAGACCTTGAGCGATGCCGTGACGGTAGTCATCCCCTACACGGAAGCGGATATTCCAACCGGCATTGCCGAGACAAGCTTGGTGATTGGTGTCTGGAACACCGCTACCTTAAACTACGATACTCTTCCGACCACGGTAGACGCGACCGCCAATACTTTGACTACTACGGTAACCCACTTCTCTGACTTTGCACCCTTAGTTGCGACGGGAGGCGCGCCAAGCACTCCATCTGGTCTTACAGCAACTACTGCGAGCGCGTCACAGATAAATCTTTCTTGGACTGCTGTGAGCGGCGCAACTAGTTACGACATCTATAGAAGCGGTTCATCAGGGGGTACGTTTGCCCGTCTTGGCACTGAACCGACCGTATCATCAGGCTCGACAACAACTTATTCGAACACAGGTCTTGATGCTGGGACATCTTACTACTATAAGATCACGTCTTTGAATGCTAGTGGTGAGTCGGCTGCTTCAAGCGCTGTTTTAGCTGCAACTACCGGCGGAGGCGGTGGAGGCGGCGGAGGAGCAGTACAGACATATAGTCCAACCCCCGCCACCCCGGCCACACCGGCAACCCCAGCTACTCCTGGTGTAACTCCTGCAACTCCGGCCACCCCTGCCACACCGGCAGTGCCAGCTGTCTTGAAGGCTCTTCCGTACGCTCAACCCAAGACAATTCCCGAAATGCACGCCAACTTAACCGTCTTGCTGGAAAACTTGGCGGCACTGCAGGCATCACAGAAAGCGGTTAGCGCGCCGGGAACCGCGGTGCCCCCAGCCGGTTCTTACAAAGCCAACATCTCTCCCAATTCTAAAGGAAATGATGTCACCGCCTTACAGAACTTCTTGAAAGCGCAAGGCGCTGACGTCTATCCGGAAGGACTGGTTACCGGCTTTTATGGCAACTTAACCAAAGCAGCCGTAGGCAGATTCCAGTTGAAGCAAGGCATAGTAACAAGCTCTAGCGATCCTGGCTATGGCTACGCAGGCCCCAAGACCAGAGCCAAAATTAATTCGCTACTTGGCTTATAATTTTCCTATGCTAAACCTAAAAGAAAACAAACCGTTGTTGGCAGTTCTTGTGGTCGCGGTCGGGGTCGCGGCCGGGCTCGCCTTCACCGATTATTCTCCCTTTAAGCAAAGCCAAGAAGTCTCTTATTCCGCCGTTTACCTTAGAACCGGCGAGATCTACGTCGGCAAACTTTCTTTCTTCCCGAGGATGACCCTAACCGACGCTTACATATTTGAAAACGTTAGGGATCCTAAAGATCAGACTAAATTCAATCTTCAACTCACGCCGCTTAGGAATTCCGTTTGGGCGCCACAAAAGATTTACTTGAATTCAGAGCAAGTTATTTTCTACGGCACCGTGGGGGAGACGAGCAAAGTTGCTGAAACTCTCCGCAAAGCGGTTAAATAACTTCCCGAGGTTTTCGGGCGAAGGAGAATAAATCCTTGAATCCCTGAAGCGCCGGTTCCCGCAGACGGTGGAGCAAGGCGATATAAGCCGCGAAAGAAACGGATGCTGTCGCAAAGAAATTTATTCCTGAATAATTGAGAATTGATGCGACGATTCCCATCCCCAAAGTTGCGGCGGCAATTTTTTTCAATTTCGGGAAAATAGAGAAGTGGTCTATCGTTTTGAGTTTTTTCCAGAGATAGACATTGATGATTGTTTGATTTATCAAGGTTGAGATAGCCGATCCGGCGATTCCTAAAGCAGGAATCAAGAGTAAATTGAAGAAAATATTGCCGAAAATTCCCAGGGTGACATAACTGACCAGATGTTTCTGTTTTTCATGGGCAAAAATGGCGTTCGACATCAGGGTTGCCGGGAAAACGACAACGAGGGTAAGGGCCAAGATGGCGAAGCTTAGAACCCCGGGAGCGTATTCCGGCCCGTAGATCGTGAGAATGGGAGTCCGGAGGATTACGGAAACGAGGGTTAGCGGCATCCCTATTAAGTAAATTATAGTGAGCGCTTTCTCGAAAAGGGCCCGGAAATGACCCTCATCCTTAGGGTCATGAGGCCCCTTTATGGTTTTAGCCACCCGCGAAAAAGCTGGGAAGAAGGCGGCGGCGATAAGGGTCGGAATTATGTATAAAAGCTGTACGATTTTCTGTCCGGCCGAGTAGTATCCCACTTCTTTAGCCGAAGTCATCCAACCAAGCATGATGACGTCGGTATTAATCATTACGGCGCCCATTAGCCCCATAAGTCCGAAAGGCCAGGCGGAGGTGAGTATCGGGCGAACGAGCTTTCTATCAAAGTGGTTATGCAGGCCGGCAAAGTAATCTCTAAGAATAAAAAGTATGGCCAGGAACCCCGCTCCGGTGCCTATCGCGTAAGCGAGAGCCAGGCTCGAGCTAGACGGGTTTAGATAAAGCAGAGCGAAACCAGCGGCAACAATGACCGCGTTCGTGAAAATACCGGCACCGGCCTCGATTTGCATTTTCTCCAGAGCCCGCGCCATCGACGAACCCAAGTCTCTTAAAGAATCAAAAGCAAAAACAAAGACTATAATCGGCAAGAGACCGATCGCTTCTTCGATGTTGGTGAGGCGGGGGGCGATAATTGTCGTTACGCCGATTAAAATCGCTACCAAAACGATTTTAATGAAGAAAGCAGTCGCCAGATATTTTTTTCGGAGTTCCGGGTTTTTGCTGCCTTCGCGGGTCAGAAGCGCGTTCACGCCGATGTCGGAGAAAATCGTGAGGAATGCGGCAAGACTTAGGGCGTATGAGAAAGCTCCCCAGCTCGAGGCCCCCAAGACCCTCGCCGCGTAAATTATAATTACCGCGCGAAGCGCGCGGCCGATGAGCTGTCCCGAGAAAAGCCAGAAAGTATTTTTGGCAATCGTTCGAGCCTGGATTTTTTCCACAAACTCAATTATAAATCTATGTTTCAATGATGAGAAATTCTCCATTTTCTTTACTCCATAACTATATATCCTATCTGACGATCGTCAGATAGGAGATAAATAGATTAAAGGCTAAGTAGAAGTCTATAATTTGACAAACCAGCGACTATGGTTTAGAGTGGATGCTAGTTTAGCACCCGCGACAAGTTTGAGTTTAGTCACCTAAGCCGCTTGCCCGACAACTAAACGACAGTCGACAAGCACACGTAATATAAATGGATACAGGAAGCAATTACGGTGGCGGAAACTTTGACAGAAAGATGTATCAAGGTGACTGGAAGTGCGCCAAGTGTGGAACGGCCATAACCGAACTCCCATTTGAGCCAGATCCGGCCAGACTTGACCAGCTTTTGTGCAGAGATTGCCATCGTGAGAAGCGAAATTCCTTCGGCGGAGGCCGAGGACGTCGCTAATCGCAAACAAAACCCCCGCTCTATGGCGGGGGTTTTGTTTGCCAGGGAAGTGAAGGTGGTATAATGGAGACAATGATTCCTTCGACGGGCTCAGGACAAGTTCCTTGGACTAAGTGGCTAATGCTCACGGTGGGCGTTTGGGTCGCGGTCTCGCCCTTTGTAGCCGAGCAGTTAGGCGTGAACTCCACCCAGAGCAATGTTCTCTCGGGTGCGGTTATCTTCACTCTCGCTCTCTGGGATTTGTTTCAAGAGAAAGTATAGTTTACAATAAACCAATAAAAAGTGATTAAGATCTACAGCACGCCGACCTGCGTTTACTGCAAAATGGCGAAAGAATTTTTCGCAAAAAACAACCTGGCTTACCAGGATGTTGATGTGACCAAAGACGATGCAGCGTTGCGGGAGATGGTGGGGAAATCCCATCAGATGGGAGTGCCGGTCATTGACATTAACGGGGAGATTTTTGTGGGATTCAATCGGGGAGAGATCGCGAGAGCGCTTAACGTTGCTTAAGCGATGTACGAACTCATAATTATCGGCGGCGGGCCCGGGGCGGTGGCCGGCGGCGTCTATGCCGCTCGAAAAAAAATCAAAACCCTTTTTATAACCGACGGCTTCGGCGGGCAGTCGCTCGTTTCATGGGATATACAAAACTGGGTGGGAACAAAATCAGTTTCCGGATTTGATTTCGCGAAAATGCTTGAGGAGCATTTAAGGGCGCAGGAAGGAATAGAAATAATTGACACCGAAAGAGTTTCGAGAGTAATAAAAAAAGATGGCGGTTTCCAAGTCGATACCGAAACCGGTAAAAAATTTGAAGCAAAAACAGTTCTCATTGCCTCTGGCAGTCATCACAAAAAATTGGGAGTGACGGGCGAGGAAAAATTTAACGGCCGGGGAGTCGTTTATTGTTCTACCTGCGATGCGCCTCTTTTCAAGGACAAGACCGTGGCCGTGGTTGGCGGCGGCAACAGCGCGCTTGAAGCCGTTGTTGATTTGAAGCCCTATGCCGCCAAAATTTATCTAATGGTGCGTTCGGATAAATTAAGAGGCGATGACATAACCCAAGAGAAGGTGAGAATCTCCGAACAAGTAGAAACTATTTTTAACGCCGAAACCAAAGAGATTTTAGGGGGTGAGTTCGTGACAGGAATCAAATACAACGATAAGACAACCGGCCTTGTAAAAGAGCTTAAATTAGACGGTGTTTTTGTCGCCGTTGGAGCCTCGCCCAACTCGGATTTCGTGAAAGGATTGGTGAACTTGAATGAATACGGCGAGATCGTTGTTGACCACAAGACCCAAAAGACTTCGGTTTCAGGGATCTGGGCGGCTGGGGACGTAACTGACGTTTTATACAAACAAAACAATGTTTCGGCCGGCGACGCCGTTAAAGCCATCCTCGGCATTCACAGTTACCTCCATAAAAATGGCAGTTTCCATAGTGGTTAAAAATGGAAAGGCCGGGCGATTTTGAAAAAGAGCCGGCGGAAGAGGTGATGGAGATAACTTCCAAGAAAAGCTATTGGAAGTTTGTTTTAGGCGTTTCAGCGGCAGGAATTTTCGCTTTGGGGTACTGCCTCGGCGGCAGTTGCAATTCTTCCGCCGGCACCGAGAACGTTTTTGGAAAGCTGCTTAGCGGCACAGTCAGTGTCTCGTCCCGCGCTTTCTCAAATATTTTTGGCAATGGCGGCGAGAGTGGCGGCGAAAATCTTCGAGAGACGATTGACTTAAATAAGAGTGAGAAAAAGACGATTGAAGCGCCTGCATTGAGCGAAGTCGAAATGCCTGCACTGAGCAAAGTCGAAGTGGCAAGTGAATCACCAAGATTAGCTAAAGAGACGCAAACAGGAACTCCGCTAAAGCAGACTGAAACAATTAAAGAATGCCGCTTCGATTCCCTAGGAGTTCCGTCTCACGATAAACTGATTATCAGCGAGGTGGGTTGGATGGGAGCGAAAGGTAATCCGAAGCATGAATGGGTTGAGCTTCAAAATATTTCAGGCGGAAGTTTGAATATCTCCGGGTGGCAGGTGCTCGATTCGGATGAAAAGGTGAAAATTATTTTCTCAAACGAGACTTTAATTCCGCCGCAGGGATTTTTTCTCCTCAAACGCGGAGATGAATCTCTCCCCCAGATTAAAGCCGATTATGTTTATAGCGGCGGCTTAGAAAATGAGGGCGACGGGTTAAGGTTGTTCGATTCAAGCTGTAATCTGGTAGATGAAATAATTGCTGATCCCACCTGGCCGGCGGGAAGTGCTTCGCCTAAATATCTCTCTGCGGAACGCTCTCCTGATTTATCCTGGCATAGTTACGATGGCAGCGGGGAGGCTGGAATTTATGGCACACCGCGGAAGCCCAATTCCGAGGCTGAACCGCCACAACCAATGCAAAACCAGGTCGCGACAAGCGGCGGCGGAGAGAGTGTAAGCGGCACCCCCGCCGAATCAACTCCGCCCGCACCGCCACCTCCACCACCTCCATCTTTTCAATCAGAACCAGTAATTAACCACCTTTTGGTTAGCGAGATTATGGTCGGCGTGGACGGAAACGCAGAAGATGAGTTTATAGAACTCTATAATCCGATGCGGACAGTGATGGACTTAACTGGCTGGTCAATCAAAAAGAAAAGTTCTACTGGCAATGAATCATCGCTTGTGGTAGCCAGTCGTTTAAAAGGCAAGGCGATACCTGCCGCCAAATATTTCCTTTTGGCGAGAGAGGGCGGTTATAGCGGCGGGGCCGTTCCTGATGTTTGGTGGCCAACCTCCTCGGCTTACGCCTTAGCTTATACCAATAATTCTATCGTCCTTTATGATTCTTCGGGAAGCTTTGTCGAGGAAATTTCCTGGACGGAAATCCCCAAAGGCAATAGTTATGAGCGGGAATCATGGGGCAATACTCGATTTAGAATTCAAATCAATCCCAATCCCCAAAATTCTCAAAGCCCATAGAAGTATATAATTCTTAGTATGCTTAAAAAAATTGGAGCTGTCGCTATAAGCGCTTTTTTTATTGGCTTAATATTCTTGCTCGTTAAATTCGGCGCGGGTTCGTCTCACGAAAACCAGTCAAGCGTTGTCATAAAGGGAGAGAAGTTTTCGGTTGAATTAGCCGACAGTCCCATTAAAAAAATGATTGGTTTGGCGGGCAGGAAATCTTTAGACAAAAATGAGGGTATGCTTTTCCCTTTTGAAAATCCAACAGCCCCCGCTTTCTGGATGAAGGGGATGTTGATTACCATCGATATTATTTGGATAAGAGACGGCAAAGTTATTGGCTTCGAAGAGAACCTTAAACCCGAGGGGAATAAAATCGATGCCGATTTGAAGATGTATAGACCAAGCGGACCAGTTGATTCGGTATTGGAAGTCGCTGCCGGGACGGTTTCAGAACTGGGAATCGCAACCGGCGATGTTGTCACAATAAATTTATCTAAATAGGTGGAGAAGAAAATTTTAGGACTTAGGCGGAATGTATTTTTCCTGGGGCTGGTGAGCCTCTTTAACGATTTCTCGAATGAGATGATCCAGTCGGTCATGCCGGTTTTCCTAAGAGTTAATTTGGGTGTGTCCCCGATAGGAATAGGGATAATTGAAGGAGCGGCTGATGCGGTTGCGAGTTTCCTCAAAATTTTTTCAGGCTGGTTTTCCGATAAGATCGGGCGGAGAAAACTACCGGCCATTTTAGGCTATGCACTTTCAGTCGCAACGAGACCTTTTTTTGCTTTAACCTCAAACTTCTCGCAAGTTTTGACGCTTAGAATTGTGGACAGGGTCGGCAAGGGATTTCGCGATGCGCCGCGCGACGCCCTGCTTTCCTCCTCGGCCGACCACGAGGAACTTGGAAAATCATTCGGTTATCATCGTGCGATGGATGCAATCGGCGGAACGCTCGGCCCCCTAACCACCTTCCTCTTACTCCCATTTATTTTCTATAACTATAAAATCCTGTTTGTTTTCGCTTTTGCAGTGGGGCTGCTCGCAATTTTTAGTTTCGCTTTTGTAAAAGAAATTAAGAGACCGGACGGAGTGAAAGTTCAACCCCTGAATCTAAAATTATTTAAAGAGCACAGATCTTTCAGTTTATTCATCGCCTCGGTGTTCCTCTTCGGATTGGGGACACTTCCCGTTACCCTTATGCTCCTGCAGCCCATTGAAATGGGAGTTAAGTTGGGCAACGTTCCTCTAATTTATTTTGTTTACAGCATCACTTTTGTTCTAAGCGCTATTCCTTTGGGAAAATTATCTGACAAGATTGGCCAGAGGGTGATTATCACCTCGGGGTTCGTTTTTGCCATCGCCTCCTATATGAGCCTCGCCTTCATCCATTCGATTACCGCTACCATCCTCGCCTTTATGCTTTTCGGGCTTTATTCGGCCTCAACCGACGGCATCGAGAGGGCCTTGGCGGCGAGGATTATCAGCGAGGAAATGCTGGGGACCGCTCAAGGGATTCTGAACGCCGCAGTCGGCCTTTCTTCACTTTTGGCGGGACTGATCGGTGGCATTCTATGGACAGGGTTCGGATCAGATGCCGCCTTTGTTTACGGGGCAGTCATGTCCTCAATCGGTCTTATTGTTTTCTCGGCCGTGAATTTAACTCGCCTAAGAAGAGGAGCTCCAATTTCATAAAATTACTTTCTATCGCCCGAGAATTCGGATATAATTTTACAGTATGGCAAAAGTTGCAATCAACGGTTTCGGCAGAATCGGCCGATTATTTTTCAGGCAGGCTTTTGGGAACCCTTATTTGGACGTTGTGGCTATAAATGACTTGGGGGACTGCAAAAATTTGGCTTATCTTTTGAAGTACGACACTGTTTATGGAACTTATGACAAAGACGTTAAGAGCGCCGAGGGCAAACTTATTGTTGACGGTAAGGAGATAAAGTTTCTTCAAGAAAAAGATCCGACCAAGTTGCCCTGGAAAGGTTTGGCAATAGACGTTGTCGTCGAATCAACGGGGGCTTTTGAGTCTTATGAAAAGGCGAAGGTTCATCTCTCCTCCGGCGCGAAAAGAGTTGTTATAACGGCGCCAGCTAAAGACCCAGACGGCACCGAGGGTAAAACAGTCTTAATTGGCGTAAATGACGCTGAAGCCAAAGGTTTGGTGCTTACCTCCAACGGCAGTTGTACTACCAATGCCGCATCTCCTGTAATTGCCGTAATGGGTGAAACCGTTGGCATAGAAAAGGCGATCTTAAACACGGTCCACGCCTACACGGCCACTCAAAATATAGTTGACGGTCCAGCCAGGGGCGATGATATGAGGCGGGGTAGAGCCGCCGCGGAGAATATCACGCCTTCCACCACGGGCGCGGCTATTGCGATCACGCGAGCCATTCCCGAACTTAACGGCAAGTTTGACGGCATTGCTTTTCGGGTGCCGGTCATCTCCGGTTCCATTGCCGATATCACCTTTGTCACGAAAAGGAAAACTTCGGTGGGAGAAATTAACGAAATTTTTAAAAAGGCGGCAGTGAGTCCGCGTTGGCAGGGAATCCTGCAGGTTACCGAAGAACAGATTGTTTCTTCCGACATAATTGGCAATCCGCACGGGGCCATAGTCGATTTGAATTTTACCAAAGTCGTTGACGGCGATTTGGTTAAAGTCTTGTCTTGGTACGACAACGAGTGGGGATATGCTGCCACCCTGGTTAAACACGTCGAACGAATTGCCCAACTCGTATGATTATCTACATCGGCGCTGATCACCGCGGCTTCAACTTAAAAGGAATATTGAAAAATTATTTAAAAGAAAGCGGCTACACGGCCGTTGATTTAGGCGACGACCGTTATGACGAGAACGATGATTATGTTGATTTCGCGGTCAAGGTCGCGAAGAAGGTAGGCGGCGACCCAATTGGCGGGAAAGGCGTTTTAATTTGCGGGAGCGGCGTCGGGGTTGATGTCGTGGCCAACCGTTTCCCCGGGGTCCGTTCTGCTTTAGCAATTTCAACCGACCAAGTCTTAATGGCGAGGAAAGATGACGATGTTAATATCTTGTCTCTCGCAGCCGACTTTACCGATGAGGATACCGCCAAAAAGATTTTGAGCGTTTGGCTGCAAACTCCCTTTTCCGGAGAGGAACGCTACCAGAGGCGATTAAATAAGCTGAAAGAACTTGATAATTCCATCAATCAACTGCCCTAACTTTGAGGCGGCCAAAGAACATATTAGGAAGGCAAGTGGATTCACCGATTGGATTCATATCGATGTTTCCGACGGCAAGTTCACGCCGCATTTGAGTTGGGGAAACCCAGAGGAGTTTAAAAGTTTAGAGTTGAGTTTGAAAGCCGAGGTCCATTTAATGGTCGAGAATCCGGATGAAGTTTTTGAATCATGGTTCAAGGCCGGCGCTAAAAGAATAATCGTGCACTTAGAATCAGCGAAGAACCTGGAAGCTATTGCGGAGGTTGCGAAAAGTTACGGCGCTGAAGTCATGCTGGCGATTCTTCCCGGCACTTCAGCGGAAAAACTTTTACCCTACGCAAAAAGATTTCGCCATTTCCAAATTTTGTCAGTTTCTCCCGGACCTTCGGGACAGAAATTCCATGAAGCGAGTTTGGAAAAAGTAAAATTTTTGCAGGAGTCTCTCCCCGGTGCTACCATAGAAGTGGACGGCGGCATTAATCTTGAAACCGGTAGGTTGGCTAAAGATGCCGGGGCCGATATTTTAGTTTCCGACGTCTACATATTTGGGAGCCTCGACCCCCAAAGTTCCTACAGAGAACTTAAATCTATCTAAACAAATGCTCTCCGATAAAAAAACCGCACAACTTGAAGGCATCGCCAACCTTATCCGCGAGGATATTATTAAAACTTTGGTTGAAGCCGGTTCCGGCCACTCGGCGGGCCCCTTGGGGATGGCCGACGTCTTCACCGCCTTCTATTTTCATATTCTGAATCACGATCCGAAGAATCCCGGCTGGGACGGAAGAGACAGATTGATTCTCTCAAACGGCCACATCTGTCCGGTTCGCTACGTTGCCATGGCTTATGCCGGTTATTTCCCGAAAGAAGAGCTAAAAACCTTGAGAAAGTTAAATTCCAGGCTTCAGGGGCATCCCCACCGCACCTCCCTCCCGGGGGTTGAAACTACCTCGGGTCCATTGGGATCAGGGCTGGGACAGGCGGTGGGCGTCTCCCTCTCGGCCAAACTGGATGGTAAAAAACACAGGGTCTATTGTTTTATGTCTGATGGAGAGCAAGATGCCGGAAATACTTGGGAAGCGGCAATGTTTGCCGGGAAAAATAAACTGAATAATCTTACGGCCCTGATGGACAGGAACAATATTCAAATTGACGGCTTTACTGAAAATATCATGCCGCTTGAGCCCTTGAAGGATAAGTATGAATCATTCGGCTGGCATGTTTTGGAAATTGACGGACATAATTTCGAGCAAATTATTGATGCCGTAAGCGAAGCCAAAGCCATTTACGAGAAACCAACCCTGATAATCGCTCACACTATTCCCGGGAAAGGCGTAAGCTTTATGGAACACGATTATAAATGGCACGGCGTGTCGCCCGGTGTTTCCGACATGCCCGGCGAACCACCCAAGAAAGATCAAGCGAGGTTGGCGCTTGAGGAACTAAGAACTTTAGGAGGGAAAATAAGATCGGAACACGAATAATGTTAAAAGAAGAAGCAAAACTCAATCTCAAACTCTTTGACACAGAGATTGAAGAAATTCCTACGAGGAACGGTTATGGTGAAGGGCTGATTTTGGCCGGAGATGATAATCCCAATGTAGTAGTTTTGTGCGCTGATCTAACAGAATCGACTCGGTCGGAGGCCTTTGCCAAGAAGTACCCGGATAGATTCTTTGAAATCGGCGTGGCCGAGCAGAATATGGCAACCATCGCCGCCGGTTTAGGTATCTCCGGGAAAATCCCTTTTATTTCTTCCTACGCCGCTTTTTCTCCGGGGAGAAACTGGGAACAGATTCGGACCACAATTTGTTACAACGATTCCAACGTGAAAATTGCCGGTCATCATGCCGGAATTTCTGTCGGCCCAGATGGGGCAACACACCAAGCCATTGAAGACATTGCCACCATGAGAGTTATGGCCAATATGAGAGTTTTTGTGCCCTGCGATGCGGTTGAGGCGAAGAAAGCGACAGTCGCCGCCTCTAAAATCTGGGGGCCGATTTATCTTCGCTTTGGAAGGGAAAAAACGCCGGTTGTAACCACCGAAGAGACTCCCTATACCCCGGGCAAGGCCGAAATCTTTTGGCAGGCTAAAAAGCCGGAATGCGCCATTATCGCCTGCGGTCCGCTTTTGTATAACGCGCTTGTCGCGGCAAGAGATTTAGAGAAGGAGGGGATTGAGACGCTGGTCATAAATAACCACACCGTGAAGCCGATGGACGAAAAGACAATTATTGAGGCAGCCAAAAAGTGCAAAGCAGTCGTGACAGTTGAAGAACATCAGGTTATGGGCGGGGTGGGGAGCGCGGTTGCGGAAGTCCTGGCTAAAAATTATCCCGTGCCAATGGAGTTTGTCGGCATGCAAAATGTTTTCGGAGAATCCGGTCCGCCGAAAGATTTGATTGAGAAGTACGGAATGGGGGCAAAAGATATCGCGGCCGCCGTTAAAAAAGTGATTAAGCGCAAGAAGTAAAAAAAGCTGATATAATTCAATAGATGCGTGATATTACTGCGATTGGTTCGACAACGCGTGACGGGTTTCTTAAAGTTAATTTACCGATCATTGACTGGCCCAAAACGCCTTTAGGAAAGGCCTTTATTCTACCGCTGGGAGAGAAGTTGTACGTAGAAGATGTTTATTTCACGTTGGGGGGAAATGCAGCGAACGCCAGCGTCACTTTTGCTAGGCAAGGCTTTAAAACCGCTCTTTTTACCAAAATCGGCAAAGATTTAGCCAGTGAAGGAATTTTGAGAATCCTTAAGCAAGAAAGGGTTGACGCCCGGCTAATAAAAAAATCGAATCTACCGACTGCCTATTCGGTCTTATTGCTGCAAGGAGGAGAGCGGACAATTTTAAATTATCATGGCGCCATCGAGAAGTTTTCTCTTAAAGACGTTAACCCCAAAGAACTAAAGAGTCGTTGGTGGTATATTTCATTGCCCGGAGAATCTTATAAATTATTCGGTTGGTTGCTTAAAGTTGCCAAGAAAAACGGCATTTCGGTAGCCCTAAACCCCAATAGTCATCACATAATAGCTGGCCGGAGAGAACTTATTAAACATTTGAAAGATATTAATTTTCTGGTTTTAAATGAAGGCGAAGCAGCAGCTTTAACCGGTATTCCTTTTAGTAAAGAGAAGGCAGTTTTTAAAAGACTCGATGCGCTAGTGCCCGGCATTGTTGCTGTTACTTCAGGCAAAAAAGGCGTCGTTGTTTCCGACGGGCGGTTTATTTATCGGGCAGGAACTTTTAAGGAGAAAAAGTTGGTTGATAGAACCGGCGCTGGCGATGCCTTTGGTTCAGGGTTTGTAGCCGGGCTTATGAAGAAGAAAGAAAAATGTACTAAAGGACTTTGCAATCCTCACAACATTGAATACGCTATGAAACTTGCTTCGGCTAACGCCACCTCGGTAGTGGAGCATATTGGCGCGACCGAAGGAATTTTAAAAATCCAGGAATTCGAGAAATCTAACCGCTTTAAAAACTTAAAAATTTTCTATCGGTCCTTGTAATTATGGAGGCTCACACTTACATTAGCAGAATTTTGGGGCTTGATGGGACTGCGATTGAGAAACTTGACGCCGAGATGGTTAAAAGAACCGGCAAGCGGGGGGTGATAGAGAAAGTTACCGAGGAAAACAAAGAAACAATTCGTAAAACCCTAGAGATTCTTAATAGCCAAGATCTCTCAGCGCAGCACGTAAAAAGCGTTCTAAGGAAAGTTATTTTTGGACATGAGAAGCACCTTATGGAATTTTTAGAAACCGTCCCGGGGGCGAATGAGTTTGATAAAGCGGCGGCTCTCGCCCAAAAAATCGTTCGGGTCGGTAACGGATTTTTCCTGAAACGTGAAAATGCCGTGAAAATTCTCAAGGCCAGGCCGCCAAAGAATCTGGTTGAATTTCTTAATGAGAAGAGCATCGACGAGGTGCTGGAAAAACACGACATTACCGAAGTTTTTAGCGCCTTAAGGTTTATTGAATCGAACGAATGGATGCACGAAACTTTTGAAAGAGCTTACAGCGGTTTTACTGCGAACGATTTCGAAGAGCGTGAGATAGAAGTGAAGGTTTTGGGGCCGGAGTGGCAAACGATTGCCGAAAAATTTGTTGCCAAAAAACACCATAATGTTAGCCACTTAAAAGAATTCGGGGTTATTTTCCTGAATCCTATTAAAGAAGACATGCCCGGCAAATTCTTCAGGGATTTTGCCCTTCTACTCCATTATTTCCACGAGATCGAGTTTTATTCCAAGCTTTTTAGAAAATATTCCGCCCAAGAAGGCTTCGCGACCAGATTAAAGGCCCTGCTTCGGGGTGATGTCCCCGAAATTTATAAAGCCGAACCCGGTGAGTGGCTCATAGTCCAGCGTTATCTGGTAAAGGAAAACCCCAATGACCCGAGACTGTATCTGCCTCGCGTTAATCCCGAATCAATGCATTGGGCGAGAGGCGAAGAAGATTTAACGCTTTTCCATCCCGAAGAAGCTAAATCGGATCTGCGTCTCTGGCATGATTTGGATTGGGTGGGAGGCATATTTGAGGACGGCGAGAGCGAGGTTGTGAGTTTCGATCTCGAGGATAATGCCATGTCCCTGGTTTCTTTTATGGAGGGCAAGGAGCAATTTTTCAATTATCATCAGCGTGAGGCCATGTGGACCAGGATTTTTGAGGAATACGTTGGCGGCGAAGAAAAAATGGAAGAACTATTAATCGAAAACTTCGACAAAGGAGTAATTAAATTTTAAGATTAGAATGATGACTTTAAGAGAAGCATTAAAGGATGCCGAAGACAAGAAAGTTGCCATAGGGCACTTCAATATCTCTGAATTCGCAGCTTTAAATGGAATCGTTCGGGCGGCTAAGGAATTAAATGCGCCGGTTGTCATTGGTGCTTCTGAAGGTGAGGGTAAGTTTATGAGACTAAAAAGGTTTGCTGCTCTAATAAAAGCTGTTTGTGAAGAGCTGAACCACCCCATTTTTATAAATTTGGACCACGCTCATTCTTTAGAATGGGCGAAAGGTGCGGCCGAGGCCGGCTTCGATTCCATTTTATTCGATGGAGCTAAACTTCCCTTAGAGGAGAACATAAGAGCCACCAAAGAGGTGGTAGAAACCGTTAAATCAATCGACTCTTCAATTTTAGTTGAAGGAGAAATCGGTTTTATAGGCACTTCCTCCGAAGTAAGAGAAGGAATCCCGGAGGGTTTGGCTCTTACCGACCCCGAAGACGCTAAGAGATTTGTAGAAGAAACGGGGGTTGATTTATTCGGGCCCTCTTTTGGTAACGTTCACGGCATGATGCCCGGAGGACATGACCCTGAACTTAATATTACCCACCTGGAGAAAATTGTTGCGGCCGTAAATGTCCCACTGGTGCTCCACGGCGGGTCGGGCAATAGTGATAACGATTTTAAAGAAGCCATCAAAGCGGGCGTGAGAATAGTCCACATCAATACCGAGATTCGTTTAGCTTGGCGGAAGGCGCTCGAGGAATCTTTAGGGAAAAACCCGAACGAAGTCGCGCCCTACAAGCTTTTAGCTGGTTCAGAAGAAGCTGTTTATCAAGTTGTTTTTAAAAAGTTGAAATTATTTTCCGGCGGTGATAGTATGTAAAAACTTGCGGCTATGGAATTACAAGTTGAAAAAAGGGAAACCCTTGGGAAGGGAGTAAGAAGCTTAAGACGGAGGGGTCAGATTCCCGCCGAGCTTTACGGACACGGGATTCAAAATTTCCACCTTGCGGTCAACTCAAAAGATTTTGAGAAACTTTATAAGGAAGCCGGAGAAAATACGGTCATCAACGTGAAAGTGGAGGGTTCAATGAAACCGGTTTTGATTCACGATGTCCAATTTAACCCGTTAACCGGGGAGATAGGGGCCGTCGACTTCTACGAGGTTAGAATGGACGAGGAAATTAGAATTCCCGTTCCCTTGGAATTCGTGGGAGCATCCCCGGCCGTTTCTCTTCTTCACGGCGTTCTTATTAAGGCCATGGATGAAATTGAAGTTGAGGCTTTGCCGGGCGATATCCCCCAGGAAATCAAAGTTGATTTGGCTAAACTTACAGAGCTAAATCAAAGCCTTTACGTGAGGGATTTGGTTGCAGCCGGCAATTTCAGGTTCACCGTTGACCCGGAAACGGTGGTTCTTACGGTTTCAGAACCGGCGCCCGAGGAGGAAGCACCGGCCGCTGAAGTAAAGCCAGAGGAGGTGGTAGTTGAAACCGAGGAAAAGAAGCTCCAAAGAGACGCGCTAAAGGCTAAGGGCGAGGCGGAAGAGTGATAATAACATAATAAAATGAGGCCAAAGCCCAAGGTTTTCCTTGATATCAAGCCGTCTCGGAGAACGGACCCCTTTGCCTCAAGGGAAAAACGGATAAATCTAAGTTTTGTTCCGGCGGAAAAAATTTTAGGATCGCTGAAAAGAGGAATTGTTATTGCCATGGTGGTTTTCGTACCCTTTGTTTTCTTAGGATATGTTTTGGCTCCGGTTACGACGGATATTCTGGCTCAGACCATTTCCAACTCCGATCGTGAGGCGCTTGAAAATCAACTTAAGGAGCTGGAATCGCAAATAGTCGGTTACGAGAAAACCATTGGCGATTACCAAAAGCAGGGAGCGACGTTGGCGAACCAAATTAAGTCGCTAAACGCCAAAATCGCCAAAATTAACCTGGAGATTAAAGCCACCACTCTTTCCCTGTCAAAACTTGATGGGGAGATAAAGGGGACTACCGAGAAAATACGCTTGACCGAGGTAGATATCATCTCCAATAAGTCCATACTGGCCGGTGCGGTACAAAGTCTTTATGAGAACGAGGACCAGGGCTTGTTTGAAGTCTTGCTTCAAAACCCCAAGCTTTCGGATTTCTTCGGCAATTTAAACAGTCTTCTCACCCTGCAAGACAATTTAAGGAACTCCCTCGAGGACCTTAGGGGTCTCAAGGCTGAATTGGTGAAGCAGAAGGAGGAACTTAGTCTTGAGCGGGCCGATGCGGCGGCTCTAAAGAGCTATCAAAATGCCCAAAAGAAAGAAGTTGAGGATGTGAGGAGAGAAAAAGATAACTTGCTTAAAGTCACCAAAGGAAAGGAATCTGAATATCAAAAAGTTTTGGTTGAGACGAGAAAAACAGCCTCTCAAATCAGAAGCAGGATATTTGAATTTCTGGGCGGCGGAGAGCTCACCTTTGAACAAGCGTACAAGTTAGCCAAATTTGCGGAGCAGACGACGGGTGTGAGAGCCGCGCTTATACTCGCGGTCCTCGACAGGGAATCGGCCCTGGGCCAGAATGTGGGGAGGTGCAAATACAACGAGGTTAGCGCCGCGACCGGCCGAACGGCCATGCATCCGACGAGAGACATCCCCGTTTTCTTGGATATTGTGAGGGAATTGGGTTTGAACCCCGACACCCTGACTGTTTCTTGCGCCAATCGCGATGGAGCCTACGGCGGAGCCATGGGCCCGGCGCAGTTTATTCCGTCAACCTGGAGTATCTACAAAGATAAAATAGCCCAGATTACCGGAAACAATCCGTCATCTCCGTGGAGAAATGGCGATGCCTTTGCGGCAACCGCGCTTTATTTAAAAGACGCCGGAGCGGCAGAGAGCGAAAGAATGGCGGCCGCGAGGTACTATTGCGGAGGCAGGTGGAATAGGTACGTTTGCTTAAACGTCTATGGAGCTAAGGTGGTTGAACAGGCGCGACAATTTCAGAGAGATATCGACATCCTAACTGGCTGAAAGTGAATAAGGCCGGACCCGCTAACTTGTCAGTTTGGCGAAGGCTCCAACGACGGGATCTAAGTTGCCGTCCAAAATAGCTTCGATGTGCCCCCATTTTTTACCCAGCCTGTGATCGGTAATCCTGTCTTGAGGGAAATTGTAGGTGCGGATTTTTTCGGAGCGGTCTCCTGTGCCAATTTGCTCTCTTCTTAATTTTCCCAATTCTGTGTTTTGTTTTTCTTTTTGGGATTCATAAAGCTTGGATCTAAGAACGCTTAGCGCCTGCTCGCGGTTCGCGCTCTGTGAGCGGCCGGTTTGGCAGGAGACCGTAACCCCGGTAGGTTTATGCAAGATTCTTACTGCCGTTTCCACTTTATTGACATTCTGCCCGCCGGGTCCGGATGAGCGGAAGAAAGAAATTTCCAAGTCGCTTGGATTCACATCAAACTCACGCGGTTCCACGACGGGCATGATGGCAACAGAGGCCGTTGATGTGTGAATGCGTCCCGACCTCTCGGTTGCCGGAACTCTCTGTACGCGATGAACGCCTGATTCGTGAGATAGAGAATCATAAACATTTTCCCCAGAAACTTCGGCAACAAAACTTTTAATTCCGTAGAGCGGCGTGTAACTTGTGTCGAGAACCGCAAATCCCCAGCCGCGCTTAACGGCGTACTTTTGATACATGCGCGAAAGTTCTCCCGCGAAAATAGACGCCTCTTCGCCACCCGCCCCGGCGCGAATTTCAAGGATAACTTTCTCCATTACCCCTTCTTTTTAGCCGTTGCTTTTTGGGGGCGGCGCAAACTGCCGCGCATTTTTTTATCCAAGCGGGGCGCTTCAGCTTTCAATTTCCTCGATTTGAACCTTTCAACCCGTCCGGCCGTGTCAAGCAGCTTTTCTTTACCGGTATAAAATGGGTGACAATGGCTGCAGATGTCAACGTAGATTTCTTCTCTGGTTGAACCTAAAGTAAAAGTATTGCCGCAGGCGCAATGGACTTTGGCCTTCTGAAAATATTGCGGATGCGTGTCTTTTTTCATAATTTACCGTACCAGCTTATCATTGGGACAGGGGTTTGACAAGGCATGGTCTTGTCTGTAGCATAGATAGGCCCTATTGATGAATGACCCTTTAGAACCAAAAACGAAACCAGAATTAAAAGTACAAAAGTTTTTTAGTTGTCCCAACCCTTCGATGTTACTCAGGATTGTCCTGAGTTTGTCGAAGGACAATTTTGTCTAAAAATTCGAGCACTGGTTTGAAAATTTAGACTTTTTGAGGATTTGATCCTGGTCCAGGATGAACGCTGGCGGCGTGGATAAGGCATGCAAGTCGAGCGCCCCGCACCACTCAAAGCTTGAAAAAGGTAGCAATACCAATTTCTTTCCGAGAGTGGTGCGGGGAGCGGCGAACGAGTTAGTAACGCCCTGGTACGTACCGTAGAGTTTGGCATAGCCCATCGAAAGATGGGGTAATACCAAATGGTCCCGCAAGGGTAAAGGTCCGATGCAAATCGGACCGCTCTACGATCGGCCTAGGTCCGATCAGCTTGTTGGTAGGGTAATGGCCTACCAAGGCTATGACCGGTAGGGGAGGTGAGAGCCTGTTCCCCAACGATGGAACTGAGACACGGTCCATACTCCTACGGGAGGCAGCAGTCGAGAATATTCTACAATGGGCGAAAGCCTGATAGAGCGACGCCGCGTGCAGGAAGAAGCCCTTCGGGGCGTAAACTGCTTTTCCCTCGGATGAAGCCCAGCACCACTTTTCGGAGCGATGCCAGCAATGATTTTTCATTGTCAGAATCGTTCATTGACGAAAAGTTCGGGAAAGTGGTGCTGGGTTGACAGTACGAGGGGAATAAGGAGCGGCTAACTTCGTGCCAGCAGCAGCGGTAATACGAAGGCTCCAAGCGTTATCCGGATTTATTGGGCGT
>CAZSQQ010000005.1:13670-28138 GCA_964609135.1 uncultured Candidatus Saccharibacteria bacterium | reverse complement strand
CCTCAAGATTTCCTGATAGCTGCAAGCCTGCTCCAACTCCGCCCCCGGGAGCAACCAATGTCCAGTGCAAAAGTGATGAAGTTGGGGTGCTTAACCCAGCCACGGGACTAATAGGCTCTTGCCAAAAAAAATTACCCCCTTCAGCTACAGTGGCGCCACTCACTCCACAAGGCAGTGGTCTACTATTTAAATCGAACAATTGCAGTATTGATGTTGGCTCTGTGTCCGCCAATTTCTTGGGAGATGTAATTGGAGACGGCGGAAAGGCGGTAGTAGCAAAGTTGATTGCTCAAAAGGGGATAAGCGGCACCCTGGCTAACATACCTATTGTCGGGGGTCTTGTTGAGGGTTTTGATAAAATTGTCGACTTCATTCTTAGCTCCTGGCTAACGGCTGTATCTTGGGGACTTTTTGCCACTTTGTTGGCCGCAGTGACCGCAGCTCTAACGCAATACGCCCTAACCCTTAATGCCGCTATAGCAACCAGTAATTCGGTAGTTGGCGTTGGTTTCGGAATTATTTTGGCACTCGTTAATATGGGCTTTGTCGCCGGGATTGTAGTTATAGCTCTGGCTACCATGTTAAGAAGAGAGGAATGGGGGCTCAAAAACCTTCCCCGTTTTATATTGGCGGCCCTTCTTGTAAATTTCAGCTTGTTTTTCGCCGGGGCAATTTTAAACGCCGGCAGTGAGGTTATAAAAGCCTTCCTTAATGGCGGAGCCTGTACGGGTAATTTCTTTACCAAATTCAACATTGTCACGATTAACCAGACTTTAGAAAATGTTGCCAAGGCTTCAGGTGGTGTTGAGGGAATGGTTTTATCCGTAACCTCGCTTTATATAGCCGCATTACTGACATTCATCGGCGCGCTTAGTTTTGCCGCGATTTTCCTGTTTTTAATCGCCAGGTATGTAGCGGTTACAATACTACTGATATTTATGCCGATTGCTTGGCTGGGATTCGCTTTCCCCAAACTAAACTTCCCGCTTTTTGGCTCTGCTTGGAGCGGATGGTGGAATGAATTCATAAAATGGGTTATTACTGGCCCGGTCATCGCCTTCTTCATATATCTCTCAACCTATCTCATTAGCAATTTAAGCTCGATAAATGTTGCTGGGGGTGGCCCGATCGTAGTTATAGGCCAAATGATTGCCGTTGTAGCGATAAGCCTGGGCGGCTTATACGCTGCGAGTAAAATGAGCGGCGTCGGATCCGCGGTTATAACGGGAGCTATGGGGTTGGGGTTGGGTGCGACTGCCGGACAGTGGACTAAATTCATGCAGAGGCAACAACTTGCCGCGGAAACCCGATCAAAGCTACACCCAACCGGAGTAAGAGGATTTTGGGAAAAGGGTCTTGCTAAATCTTTCGGTGCCACAGCTGGTGCTCCGGGCTTAATCTTTGCTAAACCGTTAGCCCAAGCCGGCATAAAACTTCCAGAGGGTAAAAAATTAACGGAGGGTGAGAGAAGAGCTGAAAGAGCAAAACAAATATTAGGAATGTTCGATGCTCGATTCGGCGCCCAACCTATGGCAGTCTTACAATTGACCAACGATGATATAACGCAGTTTTCACGACATGGCTCACCGGGGGACAGGGATAAAATAAATACCGCTCTTGCCCATGCTGCTGGTCTACCACTAACCCCCCAGCAAATTATTCAATGGAACAGGATTGATGGCCAGATAACTCGACTTAGAACCAGGCATGAATGGGAATAATTACAAACTTAAAATGAGATTTGAGGATTTGCCGAAAGAAATACAAGATTGGGTTGGATCAGAAAAATTCACTGATTCAATCATAGCCATAAGGAACAAATACGGATTTAAAACAAAGTTTACTGTTCTGCCTGATGCTGTATTCATGCTACTCACTAAAGAAATTAGCCCTGAATCTCTTGGGGGAGAACTAATGAAAAATTTTGAAACAAACGACCTGGCCATAATGGGTCCGTTAATTGATGGGTTCAAACAAACTGCCTTAACCCCCATCAAAGAACCTTTATTAAAGTGGGGCGTTGACATAGATTTGATTAATCTTTCGCCTGCCCCAGAGGGACAGGACGAAAAAGCCCCACCGCCACTTGCTGCTCCACAATTCCCAAAGAGGGAAGCCGTTCCAGGACCAGCTCTTAAAAGCAGCAAGCCATTTATTGATAGTTCTCCGTTCATAATTCACACGGAAGAAGAAATAAAAACCGCCGCCTCACAAACCTCAAGACGCGATCTATTTCGTCCTTCTTTCTATCAGCCGGGGGGGATAGCGGAGGCGGAATCATCCGAACCGGTTACGGCAAGAATCGAGACAGAGGGGCTGTCCCGTGATTCCGGAAAACCAGGGAACCCCCTAACCGCACGAACGGCAACGCCTGAACCGCGCGTTGTCCACTATTCCGATTTAAAAACTCCCCTTGATCCGTTTGGAAAGGCCGTTGCCGAACCCGTAAAAGAGGAGAAAAAACAAGAAGTCCATCCCGACAACGTCATCAACCTCAAAGATTTACCAAAATAATGGTTCAATAAGCTCACCACAAGATGCAGTTTCAAGTTCCGCAATTTATAGAAACCGAGGACAAAATCGTCGGGCCGCTAACCCTAAAACAATTCTTTTATGTGGCGGGTTTTTCCGCCCTCTCTTTTGCTTTATTTTTCCGGCTGGATTTATTCGTCTGGCTCTTGGTATCAGCAATAATTATTGCCGCCGGAGTCGCTCTGGCTTTTGTGCAGGTCAACGGCCGACCGCTTAGCGTCTTTTTGGTCGCCAGTCTAAGCTACTTTTGGCAGCCGAAAGTTTATACGTTTAAACCGCGAGCGGCGACGCCTCAAACGCCAACGGTTTCGAAAAGACAGACAATCACGCCGCCGGCTGGGGGGCTAAAGGGTTTATTGCAAAGCCTCACGACTTCAAAAACCGCCATTCCAAGAAGAGAAAAGCCCTTAACGGAAAGTTTTGGGATACTTTCTAAAAAACAAATTGACGAGCGCTACCAGGTGATAAGATCTTTGGCCGGCGGGAGCGAGAAAGCCAGACGGGTTGATTACCGTTAACCTGGTATAATAATTTCGTATGCCGGAAGAAAATCTGGGAAGAAGTCAGGAATTTGTAGAAATTAAAAACGTCAGGGACGGCGTTGTTTTCCTGAAAAACGGCGGTCTCCGCCGTTTGATTTTAGTTGACGGGTTAAATTTCGACCTGAAATCCCAGGAAGAACAGGACGTCATAACTTATGCCTACCAAAATTTCTTGAACTCGCTGGATTTCCCGATTCAGGTTAGCGTCCACTCAAGAAAACTCAATATCGACGACTACCTGAAAAGCTTGGAAGAGCGCGAGGCGGGGGAGGTAAACGGGCTTTTAAAATCCCAGATCGCCGAATATCGGGATTTTATTAAAAACCTGGTTCAAGTGAACGCCATTATGGTCAAAAGTTTTTTTATTGTTGTGCCGCTTGATTCCGTAACAATTCCCGTGGGTCGGGATAGCCCGCTTCTTCCCGGATTTCTCGGGGGCGGAAAGACGGGGGTTGTAACGACCGATGCCGTAAATCCGGCTCATATTGAAAAGTTGGGTCAGAGAGCTGAACAAGTGATCACCGGCTTAAGGCAAATCGGTCTTCGAGCCGTAAACTTAGAGGATTCGGAGCTTTTCGAGCTTCTTTACAATTTCTATAACCCGAGAACTGTCGAAAAAAGAAGCGCGGAGGTAACGCTCGGTCTCTCAAACGAGAGTATCCAGGACAAGATTTCTCCTGCGTCAGTTGAAGTGAGCCCAGACTGCTTAAAAATCGGCGACAAGCTGGCCAGGTCTTTCTTCATACTCAATTACCCGCGCTATCTTTCGAGCGGCTGGTTTTCCTCGATAATCAATTTCCCGGCACTGATGGACGTCTCGCTTTTCTTTCACCCCACGGACACGGGAATCACACTACGAAACTTGAGGAAGAAGGCGGCGGAAATCGAATCGCAAATCGCCGACAACCAAGAGAAGGGGATGGTGCGCGACCCGGCGCTGGAAACGGCGATTGCCGACGTGGAGTCCCTGCGGGATTCTCTCATGCAAGCAACCGAAAAACTTTTTAACGTCGGCGCCTACATCACCATCTACGCGGACTCGCTAAAAGAATTGAATGATCTGGGGGGACAAATCACCAACATTTTTGAGGGCAGGTTAATTGACGTAAAACCGGCAAATTTCGAACAGGTCAAAGCGTTTGCCTCCATCCTGCCTTTGGGTTTGGACCGGATGGGTATTCATTCGCCTCTGAACTCCGGCCCGGCATCGTCATTCTTTCCCTTCGTGTCTCTTGACCTAACCTCCGACGAGGGAGTGCTTTATGGCGTAAATCGCCACAACAACACGCTTATAATCTTTGATCGTTTCTCTCTTGAGAACGCCAATATGGTTGTCTTTGCCAAGGCCGGCGCCGGAAAATCGTACGCCAGCAAACTGGAGATTATTAGGTCTCTTATACTTGGCACCGATGTCTTGGTTATCGACCCGGAGAACGAGTATCAAGCTTTGGCGCTCGCCGTTGGGGGGAGTATTTTCAAAATCTCTCTCGATTCCGAAGACCACATCAATCCGTTTGAAATTCCCATTATTCCCGAGGATGAAGAACCAGGAGAAGTTTTGAAGTCCCACATTGTCAACTTGAGCGGGCTAATGAAGCTCATGCTGGGAGAAATTTCTGCCGAGGAGGAGGCCTTGCTTGACAGGGCCATAACTGAAACTTACGCCTCTAAAGATATAACGCCCGACAAAAATTTTTCGATGGCGGAAGCGCCGCTCCTTGAAGACTTTGAAGCCATCCTGCGCGGGATGGAAGGAGGCAGGGCGATGGCCGAGCGGCTCTACCGATTCACCAAGGGCAGCTATGCCGGATTTGCCAACAAGCCGACTAATATAGACATCAAAAACCGCCTGATTGTCTTCTCCATAAGAGATCTGGAAGAGGAACTTCGCCCGATTGCCATGTACGTCATCTTAAACTACATCTGGAACTTGATTCGCGCGCAATTGAAGAAGCGCTTAATGATGATTGATGAAGCTTGGTTGATGATGAAGTATCCGGATTCCGCCTCATTCCTCTTTGGACTGGCCAAGCGTGCCAGGAAATACTATCTGGGCATTACCACCATTACCCAGGACGTTGAAGATTTTTTAGCCTCGCCTTACGGGAAACCGATTATCACCAACTCCTCGCTGCAGCTTCTTTTAAAACAATCTCCGGCGTCTATCGACGTTACCACTAAGGCTTTTAACTTAACTGACGTTGAAAAAAACTATATTTTAGAGGCTGACGTCGGCCAGGGGCTTTTCATCGCGGGCTTGAAGCGCGCGGCCATTCAAATAATCCCGAGTGCTTTCGAGCACCACCTTATTACAACCAACCCGGAAGAAATCTTAGAACAAAAAAAGGAGCTGGCTTAAAATGGGTAGCGGAAAGTTTTCTTTGCCGGAAGTCGAGTTTATCCCTTATATAGACGTGCTGCCGATTAGAACTGCAACACTCATCGCCACGATTTACATGACTAATAAGGGGATTGCCGTAGGCCCCAAGGCGAAAGCTGTGCCAATTCCCAAAACCTGATTTAGTTTTCTTCTATCGCTCTCACAACAACGTAACGCCCCCCTTCTTCGCCCACGCTTTCGGTTTTAACGTCGGGGCGCGTGGCCAGTTCCGCGTGAACCAATCTCCTTTCGTATGAATTCATCGCCGGGAGCTCTACCGGCCCTTTGGTCGCGACCGCCTTCCTCGCGGCCGCTCTGGCCAGCTTGAGTATGAGGCGCTCCCTGTCCCGACGATAATTATTGACGTCGACCAATACCGGGCCCGCTCCGAGTTTCTTCGCCAGCAATCTCACCAGGCGGTTTAAATTGGCAACCAAGTCCGGTAAATCAACGCCCCCCAAACCTTCGCCGATCGTGACCGAGATCACGGATTCATCTTCATTAGAGTCAACTCGAAAATCCTTAAAGCCGATGAGTTCAATAATAACGCTAACTTGTTTTTGCAATTCCTTCATTCTCAAAGCCCCTGTTAACAATAATTTGTTGAATTATAGAAAAAGTCGTGGTGGTAAGCCAGTAAAGCCCGACAGCCGACGGGAAATTGAAAAGAAATATGAGGGTTATCCCCGGCGCCAGAAAAACCATTTGCCTACTCATCTTATCGGCGACCTCTCCCTTCCCGGCCTTCGTTTTGGGAAGCGCAAGCTTCCCTTGAAAATAAGTGGCGATGGTTGCAAGCAGGGTGATAATTATGTTCGGGTGCCTCAAGTCCATGAAACCCAAGAAGGAGTGATTCACACTTTGCGGCTCTGGAATAAACGAATAGAGAGAGCGAAACGAGTCCGGGTTAAGTCCCGTCACAAAGACCTGATAGAGCGCAAAAAGAATCGGTAATTGGACGATTAAGAGTAAAAACGGCATCAGGGGGTTCACCTTACTTGAGCCGTAAAGATCCATAATCGCCTTAGTTTGCTTTTCACGGTCGTTCTTGTGGTCTTCTTGGATTTTCTTTATCCGCGGTTGAAGCTCTTGAACCAGTCTTTGGTGTTTCAAGGATTTCTGAAAAAGCGGAAAAAAAATAATCCTGGTGAGAACGGTTGCTAAAATTATGGCCACTCCTAAATCGCCGAAAGCGGCGTTGTTATAAAGCCAGACCAAAGAATTGAAGATTGGTTTATATAAAACCTCGTTAAATAAATTCCCCATGGTCTTTCAGTTCCTCCTCCAGTTCTTTTTTTGCAAGGTTCATAATAGCTGGGTTTAAAATTAGAAGCAAATCTTTCCCCGTTTCCCCGCCCAGTCCAATAAATTTCTCCTCCAACCTAAAGAAGTCGAAAACTCGTCTCCGTAAGAGGTTTCTTTGAGCGGGTCGCTTGACGCTCCCCTTACTTATAACAACGCCTAGACGGTTGTATCTCAAGGAATTGCTCGCGGTCTTGACTGTAAAATACTTGTTTCGGAAAACGGTTTTCGCTTGTCTCGGGAAATTTTGTATCGGTAAGCGAAACTTTTTGGGGAGCATTAGACCGTGAGACGTTTTCGCCCCTTGTTACGTCTTCTTCTAACGGTTCTTCGGCCGCCGACCGTCCTTTTCCTTTTCAAAAAACCATGGGTTCGCCGTCTCTTTTTCTTTTTTGGCTGATAAGTTACTGACATGAGCCTCATTATACGGTTTTTACCGTGAACCTCAAACTTGGTTCAGTAAGTTTTCGGCATTGCTCTTATCCACAACTTATGAACAGTTTTCAGGAATTTTGTCTGTTTGACTGGCTATTTCTCTTAATATAGATTTAGTTTTATGGAGAGGGAAGAACTTTGGCGGGTGGTCTTGTCTGAAATAGAGCTTCAGATTTCCCGACCCAACTTCCTCACGTGGCTGAAGAACAGCCGTTTGGTTCATGCGGAGAACGGCCTGGCCTTGATCGCCCTCCCCAACCACTTCGCTAAAGAGTGGGTGGAAACAAAATATAACAAGTTAATACTCGGAACCTTGAGGGTCCACAGTGACTCCGTTAAAAAAGTGGAATATGTCGTAGAGGGAAATCTTGTCAAAACCCAAAAACAGAAAGCTTTAAGCGTGAGGGCTGCTTCTGAAGAAAAGCAAATGGTTTTCCAAGAAATGAAGCTTGATCCGGAAACGAATTTGAATCCCCGGTACACACTAAATTCTTTTGTGGTCGGCCCCTCCAATGAACTAGCTTATTCTGCGGCTTCGGCAATAATTGGAGCTGTCGGCACCAAATATAATCCTCTTTTCATCTACGGCGGTGTGGGGTTGGGGAAAACACACTTAATTCAGGGAATCGGTAATGAAATTAAATCCGTTTATAAAAACAAAATTAGGGTTAAGTATGTTACTTCAGAAAAATTTACCAGCGATGTTGTCTGGGCAATCAGAAACCGCCGAGTGGACGACATTAAAAATACTTATCGCAACATTGATGTCTTGATAATTGACGATATCCAGTTTGTCGCCGGCAAAGAAAAAACCGAGGAAGAGTTTTTTCACACATTCAACGCTCTTCACGAAAACAACAAACAAATAATTATTTCCTCCGACAGGCCGCCCAAAGCGATCCCGGTACTGGAAGAGCGTTTGCGGAGCCGTTTCGGGGGCGGGATGACAGCCGATGTGAGCTATCCGGAATACGAAACCCGGGTGGCTATTATTAGAACCAAGCTTCAGGAGCGGGGAGCCGCTCTGGAAGATCAGGTTATCGAACTAATCGCCAAAAAGGTTCAGAGGAACATCAGGGAAATTGAAGGAATTTTAAACAAACTTATTTTCTATCAGGCTACTTATGGAAAATCTGTTGACTTGGATGCTTCTGAAAAATTAATCACGGAGATTACCGAGAAACCAGCTTCCAATATCAGTCCCAATCAAGTCATCAAGGCTGTCTCTGGTTTTTTTGAGATATCGCCGGCGGATCTCTCGGGAAGGGCGAGGGACAAAGAATTTGTCGAACCTCGCCAGATTACCATGTTTCTTTTAAGGGACATGCTTAATATGTCCTACCCCTATATCGGCACCAAAATAGGCAAGCGTGATCACACAACCGCCATGTATGCCTGGAAGAAAATTAATGACGGGTTGGTTAAAAATTCCGGCCTCAATCAAAAGGTGTCGCTTATTAAAGAAATGCTGGATAAGATGGAGTAGTCTTGTGGATAACCGGGAGCCAGTTCCCTTTTTCCTTCCAGCCTGCCAACAGTTTATTAAGGAGGTTTGAGTGCTTCCATCTCCCTTCCTCTCCAGGAAGTAACGGTTTCTTCAAACTTGATCCACAGATAAACGCCTCTAACTAATACAACAAGATTAATTAACTTTATTACTATAACGAATACTTAATGAAACTAATTGTTCTTCGTGATAATTTAAAGGTGGGTTTGGATACAGTTTCCCGCGCTGTGGGAGGGAACGCTAACCTGCCCGTTTTGGGAAATGTTTTGTTAAAAACCACCTCTAACCAAATTAGACTTTCGGCTACCAATCTGGAATTGGCCATCACCAAAACAGTTCCCGGAAAAGTCATTGAAGACGGGAGCGTCACCGTCCCCTTCGGAATACTCTCAAGCATCATCAACAATATCGCGAGTGAAAGAGTTAACCTTGAAGTCAAAGACACTAACTTAACCCTGCAAACCGATAATTATAATGCTTTGATTCAAGGAACCGCCGAGAGCGATTTTCCGATAATCCCCAAGGTTAAGAAAGACAAAGAGGCGCTGGACGTAAACGGTTCCGTCTTTCGTGATGCTTTGGAAAAAGTTGTGATTGCGGCCGGCATCTCGGAAATAAGACCGGAAATAAGCGGGGTACTTTTGACGGCGGAACAATCGGTTTTGAAACTTACCGCCACCGACAGCTTCCGCTTAGCGGAAATGAAGCTCTCTGGAGCGCAGTTTAAAAACACCTTCGAGCAGGGTTTCAAGGTCATAATTCCACTCCGAACCGCCCAGGAGCTGGTCCGCGTTACTAAAGAAAACCAGCTTAAGATTTATCTGGACCAAAACCAGGTCCTTTTCGAAACCGATGAAACAGAAGCTGTTTCCCGCCTCATTGAAGGCAACTTTCCTGATTACGAACCGATCATTCCCAAAACACTGGAGACCGAGGTTATCGTTGATCGCGGGGAACTCACCAATTCACTGAAGCTAGCCAGCGCTTTCTCCGGCAAGGTTAGCGAGGTGAAGTTGAGGGTCAAGGACAAAAAAGTCTTAGAAGTTTACTCTAGTGACCATGCTCTTGGGGAAAACAGTTATCTTATACCCGTGAAGGTGAAGGGAACCGAAGCCGAAGTTGTTTTTAATTGGAGGTTTCTATTGGACGGGATTAAGAGCGGTTCTTCAAAAGAAGTTTTTGTGGGATTGAACGGCGACTCGAAACCAGCTCTCATTAAATCCCCTGAAGAAACTTCGTATTTTTACATCTTGATGCCGGTTAAAGGCTAGGGACTCCTCTTATAGAGGATGATTTCCTTCGCCGCCTTCCCCCCAGCGGAGTCGGTGACCCGTAACACCAGCAAATTTTGGAGATTGATGTTTTTGGGAGTGAGATTTTTTTTGTAGGTTGGCGAGGTTCCCAAATTACCAATAATGTCGTCGACAAGCTCGTTATTCAGGTAAAGCTCAATTTTCTCAATTGACCGCGCGGAGTTTATACTTGCCTCGACCGGTACGTCTCCCGAAACAAAGGAACCGTTTCCCGGTGAACCGACGACAACTTGAATCAAACTTGCCACCGATTGGCCTGCGCCGGCCGAAACGGAACCCCCAAGAGAGACAAGGAATCTGTTCGAATCGACCGAGTTTTTTGTTAGCCAGTTTTTCAACCCCTCCTCCCAGTTTATAAATTGAGGGTCGTCGAGTCGCCCAAGATAATAAAGCAGGTCGTGATAATCTCCTCTTGCCAATTCGCCTCTAAGGGCGGGGTTTTCCGCGAAAATCGGGTTAGGCTTGGAAAAGACGCTAAGCGGCCGATCTTTCAAGGCGGAAGCAAAAAAATCATGCCAGATGGGGACGGCCGCGAGGATACTCGACCCTCTCCTTTGGAGCGGCTCCCGATTGTTATTCCCGGCCCAGACCCCGACCACCAAGTCGGGCGTGTAGCCCATAGCCCAAGCATCAACATAGTTGTTGGTGGTTCCGGTTTTTAGGGCGACCTGGTGCCCGGGAACTTGAGTCAAGGAAAGGCTGTTTCTGAAAAGAGGGGCCCTAAGCTCGGGGTCGGACAAGATATCGGTAATTAACCTGGGATACTGCGGGTCAATTACCTTTGCGGCTTTATCTTGGTACTCCTCCAAAACACTTCCATCGCTCCTGGTAATTTTGAGAACGGGGCTTATCTCCGGTTTCACGCCTTCTCTCGCCAGGACCGAGTAGGCTTGAGCCAGTTCTATTAGTTTTACTTCCCCTCCTCCCAAAACAAGAGACAGTCCGAAGCGCGACCGGTCTTTAAGCGTTGATATGCCGAACGATTCAGCATTTTTAATGGTGTCTTCAACCCCAGCCAGGTAAAGAACCTTAACCGACGGGACATTGATTGATTGAGCTAATCCTTCTTTTAGTAAGACCGGACCCCGGAATTGCTCATCGAAGTTTTGGGGGTGATAACACGGGGGTTCGGCGTCTTTTTCATAACTGGGAGCTGTGGGACATGAGGGATTATTGGGCGTGAATTCAGTCGGCGTATCCCAAACAATCGTCTCGGGCGTCAAGCCCTTCTCGAGGGCCGTTAAATAAGCAAAGGGCTTCAAGGCTGATCCAGGCTGTCTTAATCCTTGCACAGCGACATTGAAGTTTCCTTCAAAAAGACAATTTACTCCCGGTTTGCAGCCGGCTGGTTCAGGTTTCCCGAAATAATCTCTGGAACCAACCATAGCCAAAACCTGACCGGTCATGGGGTCCATGGCAACCAAGGCGGCATTCCGGCCGTTATAGAGTTCAATATTTCTTTCGCCTCCAGTCTTGACCGCTTTTTCGGCTGCTTCTTGGAGCCTTGAGTCAAGAGAGGTCACAATCTTAAAGCCGCCATCCTCCAGAAACTCCTCCCCGTATTTTCTGCCGACATAATCTTGAATGTAGGCTACAAAATGAGGCGCCTTGATGCCGCCCTCTGGCCGCGCGGCAATCTTAGGCATTGACGCCTGGCTCCTTAGGAGCTCCTCGTCGTCAATATAATTCAGCTCCCTCATTCTCTTTAAAACAAGATTTTTTCGCCCCTCCAATTCATCAACGTGGCTTCCCCAAGGAGAATAATAACTGGGCGCCCTGGGAAGCGCGGAGAGGAGCGCTGCCTCGTTCAGAGACAAATCTTTGGCGTGTTTATTAAAATAAACAAGGGATGCCGCCTCTATTCCGTAGGCGCCGGCGCCGTAAGGAACCTGGTTTAGGTAAAGGACGAGTATCTCGTCTTTTGAATAACGCTCCTCAAGGCGCATGGCTAGGACCAATTCTTTGATTTTTCTGTAAATTGTCTTATCGGGTTTAAGAAATAAGGCTCTGGCTAGTTGCTGGGTAATGGTTGATCCCCCTTGAGCGGTCCTCCTCTCAAGCAAATTTACCAAAACAGCTCTGATAACCCCGCGCCAGTCAAAAGCCGGGTGGCTGTAAAAAGCCGCATCCTCGATGGCAATAGTCGCGTGTTTTACAACGTCCGGAATATCCTCGGCTGGGATCACCGTTCTTTTCTCTTCTCCGTGGATTTCATAGAGAAGCGTTCCTTCTGAGCGATCGTAGATCTTTGTCGATTGGATCGTCTTTTCTCGCGCAATTTGTTCCGGGCTGGGCAGATCCCAGGAAATGAAAAGAAAGGCTGCTTCTCCCAAGACGAGTACCACAAACGGCAAGGCAATGAACAACTTTAACTTTTGAGCAAACACGGTATATTTAATCTTATCTCAGGGCGTATAAAAAACCACCCTTCGGTTCTGCTGAAGGGTGGTTTCAGTTAGAGTCCCTCGTCCTCTGAAGCGGAGTCCTCCTCCTCTTCTAATAAATCATCTTCATTTTCCTTTTCCTCCTCGTCCCCATCCCCCAACTCATCATCAAGGAGAGTGTCGTCGCGAGGGAGAGCTAAGGCGCTTGGCCTAACTTCGGTTGTCATATCACAAGATTAGTTTCACGACCTTTCTAAAAAATATACGGGAAGTATATCCGAAGATTATTGTGTGTCAACCCCGGTCAAAGGCGGCTCTTAGCGCAATGGCCAGGGCATCGGCCGCGTCATCTCTTCTTTCCGGATTCCGGAGATGGAGCGACAAGGCCACGATCCTCTGAACGGCTTTTTTATCCGAATTACCCGATCCGGTAACCACCGATTTAATTTCGCTCGGTGAAAACTCTCTGATTCTAACACCGTTTTTGTGGAGAGTAACAAGAATCACCCCGCGCGCCTCCGCCACCGAGATGGCGGTTTTTCTGTTTTTCGAAAAATAAAGTTTCTCAACCGCCGCCACATCCGGTCGATATTTTTTAAGGAGCCGGTTAACTCCCCTCTCTATGGCCGTGAGTCTTGAAAAGCTGTTGGCTCTCGGGGCGCCCATTACGCCCGACGCTATGAATTCAATTTTTGGGCGCGACTTGATTACGCCGTAACCAACTCTCGTTGTACCGGGATCGATCCCTAAAATTGTCATTAAAGAGTACTGGTATAAATTTTTGTCACGTCGTCGTTTTTATCCAACTCATCTATAAGCGCGGAAATTTTTTCGCGCGTTTCCGGATCTACGGATTTCGGGAATTTCGCCGTCCACTCATCAAAACCGTTCCGCTCGAAAGCCCAAAGGACGCTTCCGGGATCGGCCATTTTGGCGTCATGGTCGCTTAAGATCTTTTTTATTTCGGCAACGGTCCGGTTTTTGTTGTCGGTCAAGGCGGCGATTATTAAAGGCGACCCGTGGGGGCCATAAGCTTCTATCAGCAATTCTTCGGTTTCTCCGTCTTTAGCCTGATTTATCGCCCGCTCAATATTTTCTTGAGGAACATTTTCCTCCTTGGCTTTGGCGATAGCCGCCTTGAGGTGCGGATTAAATTCCGGATTGGGATCGGATTTGGCCGCGACCCGAATGCCGTTAAGAAACCTGGTAAAAAGCTGACCTCGTTTCTCATCAGTCACCGCCTTTTTGCCTTTAATTTGTTTCCACTTGCTGTGCCCCGACATAAATACGCTTAATAATTTAGTTCTAACCGGTAGTTTAGTATATTATATGAGAAATGCCAGACTTTGAAATATTTCCCGGAGATTTGAAAAACGTTTCCGAAGCGGGCGAGGCCATAGAAAAGGTAAAAGGAAAAAGCGACCTGTCGACAACCGGCCTTCTTCAGGCAATATTGTCCTCCGCGATCGCCTTAAAGGCGTCCGACATACATTTCGAGACGGGCAAAGAAGAAGTTCGCATTAAGTTTCGCGTTGATGGACTTCTCTATGAAGTTTCCAGCCTAACGGGCGACGCCTATGCTTTGATTTTGAACCGCGGCAAGCTTCTTTCTGGCCTAAAAATCAACGTGAGGGACGTTCCCCAAGACGGCCGTTTTACGGTGAAACTTGAGGAGAAAGACATTGAAATAAGGACATCCACTATTCCAGCCGAATTTGGCGAGACTATCGTTTTAAGAGTTTTAGACCCGCAGGCAATATCGCTCCAAATTTCCGATTTGGGGATGCGCGAAGACGACGAAGGGATTGTCTTAAACGAGCTCAAAAAACCGAACGGAATGATTCTGGTAACCGGCCCCACGGGAAGCGGCAAGACTACGACGCTCTACGCTTTCTTGAAAACAGTTAAAAAGCCGGAACTGAAAATTGTAACCATTGAGGACCCAATTGAATATCACTTGGATGGGATAGAGCAAACCCAGGTTGACGAAGAGGCGGGATATGTTTTTTCTTCCGGCTTGAAATCAATCCTGCGACAGGACCCTGACATAATTTTGGTCGGAGAAATTAGAGA
>CAZSQQ010000005.1:0-13570 GCA_964609135.1 uncultured Candidatus Saccharibacteria bacterium | reverse complement strand
GAAGGCGTTACGGATTTAGCAGAGGTAGAAAGGGTGACCGGTCCGATCGAGTGGTAAATAAGGAGAGGAGGGGTCCTTACGGACCCCTCCAGCGCTCGACGATCAGGCCGCCGCGATGAAAGGACGCGGAGGACTGAGGTCGAAGTTCGATGCGATGCTCGTGATGCCTGTTCCGTCGCGTTGTACGCGGCGGAGGGTGTCGTGTGTGGTGTGCGAAATGGTCGCGACCGTGCCCGTGCCAGGGCGGCGTCGTTTGTTGATCTGGAAGTAGCCGCCGGCGACGGAGATGATGGTGGCGCTGCCAGTCGCAGCGAACAGGGAGATGAAGTAACGGAGCCGGCCGAGCGAGCGCGGTATTGCGTCTTCCCCATTGAAGGCGAAGACTACGGCTGTCGCGAGCGCGACTCCGAGAGCGAACAGCGTCGCCTCCTGGACCAGCGTGAAGAGCAATACGCTCATCACGATTGCCAGGGCAACGATCGCTGTGACTATTCTACGCATTTTCCCGAACACCTCCTTTCCACCGGAATAAGTCGCGGACGCGGAGCTAGCCTCCTTTCCCGAGACACCGCAAGTTAAGGAACGGCGCGCGGGCATGTCTCGTGGGCCCGCGAGTATTATTAATTATAAAAGATTTAAAACAAACAAAAAAGGCGTAGGTCTGCGGGCAACTCCTTGAGGGAAGCATTCCCGCCTCTCTGTAGAGAGGAGCGGGATACAAATCTTTCCGAGGAGTGTCCCAGCCGGAGCCAGGGCATCCTAAGGCTAAGAAAGATTCACTGCCCGCAGGCCTAAGCCTTCTTCACTGGATAACCTAACACATAACTTGCTATTTGTCAAGGAATCGGGGTGATAAAGAAACAGCCCTTATTTATTACCGACTAAACTTCTATAATAGTCATATCGATTTATGGTGAGCCCCTCGGTCCTGAACTCGGGGTTGAAGGACTTATCGAATCCATGAAAAAGGAAGGCGACAACCACAAAGCGGAAGATCAGACTATCGATTCCATTCTCCGCCCCAAAACTTGGGAGGATTATATTGGTCAGGACAAGATCAAGAAGAATTTGCGGCTCATAATCGAAGCCGCTCTTAGCCGAGGCGAGTCGGTTGATCATCTTCTTTTTTATGGCCAGACCGGTTTGGGGAAAACCACCCTTGCTAATTTGGTTGCGAAGGAAATAGGCAAGCAGATCAAGATGACCTCGGGTCCGGCAATCGAGAGAGCTGGTGATCTCGCGGCAATTCTTAGCAACCTGGAAGAGCGGGACGTTCTTTTCATTGACGAAGCGCACAGGTTAAATCCGGCTATTGAGGAAATTCTCTATCCCGCCATGGAGAGCCGCGAACTTCATATCGTTATCGGCAAAGGCGTTGGAGCAAGAACACTTTCCTTAAGTCTCCCGCCGTTTACCCTGGTGGCTGCGACAACTCGGCCCGACCTATTATCGCTTCCTCTCCGTTCCAGATTTGGTGCCACGTTCCGTCTTGATTACTATGAGGAGAGTGACATTGAAGAAATTATTAAGCGTTCGGCGAAACTCCTGGAGGTAAAAATGGATCCGGCGGCGGTAGGCGTTTTGGCTCGCGCCTCACGCTTTACTCCGAGAGTGGCCAACCGTCTTTTGAAGCGCGCCAGAGACTATCTCCAGATTTCCAAAGATCCGGTGGTGACGGAGGAGGCCGCGAGAAAAACCCTGGACATCCTTGACCTTGATAATTTAGGCTTGGAGGTTCACGACCGACTGCTCTTAGGCGCGCTTATACAGAGGTTCCGAGGAGGCCCCGTGGGCGTCAATTCTTTAGCGGCCGCCCTGAACGAAGACCGGACCATTATCGAAAACGTTTACGAACCGTTTCTTATAAAAATCGGTCTTTTGCGGCGCACTCCCGCCGGACGCGTGGCCGAGCCATCAGCCTTCAAACACTTAAATCGCGAATCCGGAAAACAATTGAAGCTTTAGCCGGTGAAATATTTTTCGAGAAGTCCAAGTCAGACTCAAAAAATAGCCAAAGTTTTTGCTAAAGAGGTCCTAAAGACGGCTCCCCAAAAACCGGCAGTCTTGGCTTTGACCGGCGAACTTGGCGCCGGGAAAACAACCTTTGTGAAGGGGTTTATGCGCGAGGCCGGGGTGAAAAACAAAATTCTCTCGCCCACCTTTGTTATTTTTAAAAGTTTTGATTTAAGAAAAGGAAGAGGTTTCCAAAAAATTTATCACATCGATACCTATCGGGTTCAAGCCAGGGACTTGGTGTCCTTAGGATTCAAAAGTTTCCTTGAAGGCCCGAACATTATTATCATTGAGTGGGCGGAAAAATTGGAGCGCTATTTGCCTCAAGGCACAGTTTGGGTTAGTTTCAAGCACGGGAAAAGAAAAAATGAAAGATATATTACTTTTAATCGACGCTAATTCTTTAATTCATCGGGCTTTTCACGCCCTGCCGCCCTTCACTGCTCCGGATGGAACACCCACCGGAGCGCTCTACGGACTGTCAAGTATTATTCTTAAAATCCTGAAAGAAAGAAGACCGCGTTATGTAGCCGCCGCCTTTGATAGGCCGGAGCCAACGTTTAGAGAGGCAGACTACAAGGAATATAAGGCAACGAGAGCGCCGACGGCCGATAACTTGATTCCGCAACTTATTGAATCCCAAAATCTTCTGAAAATCCTCGGCTTTAAGACTTTCGAGGCGCCGGGATTTGAGGCTGATGATATTGTGGCTACCCTCGCCGACAGATTTTCGAAAGAGGAGAACCTGCAAATTGTAATCTTGTCCGGCGACCGAGATCTCTTTCAGGCGGTTCGAGGCGATAAGATTGTCGTTGAGGCTCCCCAAAAAGGAATCAGTAATACGGTTGTTTACGACGAGAGTATGGTCAAGGAAAAATTCGGCGTTTCTCCGAAGGAGCTCACCGATTTTAAGGGATTGGTTGGTGACAAATCAGACAATATTCCTGGGGTTCTGGGGGTCGGCCCCAAAACCGCGGCAGAGCTTATTCAAAAATACGGTAATCTGGAAAATCTTTATAGGGAAATCAATGACGTTGGTATCCCCAACAAAAAACTCGAAGAGAAGCTGGTCCTAACCAAGGAGACAGCTTTTCTCTCAAGGAAGTTGGCTGTACTAAGGAGAGATTCTCCGGCAAAAGCAGAGCTTAGAGATCTCGAGTTAAAAGCCCTAAATAAAGAGGGGGCCAAAAAATATTTCGAAAATTTAGGTTTCCAAAGTTTGGTAGAAAGGCTGGACAAAAACTATAATGAGTATTGAGTAAAATGTTCTGGAATTCTGCTAAACCAAAGGAAAGGGAGCCCGAGAAAGAAGAAGGAGACAACACTTTGTCTCGCGCCGTTTACAACTTAGAAGACGGGGTTCTCGCTTACGATAACCGCTTTAAAATAACTCTTTTCAATAAAGCGGCCGGTAAAATTTTAGGCGTGTCCGCAGATGAAATCTTGGGGGAAATTATCGGCCCGGAATTAGTTAAGCAGCCGAAATTTAGGCTCCTGACACAGGTAATTTTTCCCTCCTTGGCGCCGGTTGTGGTGCGCGAGGGAGACGGAAACGCCTATCCTCAAATCGCCCGAATGGAATTCACTAATCCCGATACGAAACTAAGGGTTCTCTCGGACCGGATCCTTGACCCAGACGGAGAGGCAACAAGTTTCGTTAAAATAATTCATGACTTGACTAGGGAGGAGGCCCTGATTCGCGCCAAATCCGAGTTTATCGCTGTTGCCGCGCACCAATTAAGGACTCCCCTAACCGCGGTTAATTGGATTTTCGAGAATTTAAATAAGAGTGTCGCCCTCTCGGTTGATGAAAAAGAAATGGTAACCAACGGCCTTCAAGCCTCGGCACAGTTATTGAAAGTCGTGAACGACCTGCTCGACGTCGCGAAAATAGAAGACGGCCGGTTCGGATACGATTTTGAGGACATTGATCTCCCGGATTTCATAGACAGTGTTTTAAAGAACGCAAACCCGGTAGCCAAAGAATACGGCGTCACCCTTTATTTTGACCGCGGTCCGGAAGCCGTTCCCGTGGTTCGGGGTGACCCGGTGAAGCTGGGAATAGTTCTCTCCAACCTTCTTGATAATGCCATTAAATACAACACAAAAAACGGGAGCGTTACCGTAGGGTTGGAGGTTTTGAAAGATAAGCCATACGTCCAAATTAGCGTCAAAGATACCGGCATCGGCGTGCCCCCCGAGGACGTGCCGAAGCTTTTCACCAAATTTTTCCGGGCCGATAACGCCGTGAGGATTCAAACCTCCGGATCCGGCCTAGGCTTGTATATAACCAAAAACATTATGGCTCGTCACGGCGGGACTATTTGGGCAGAGTCAACCCTGGGACGCGGCACGACGTTTTTCTTCACCCTGCCAACCGATTTTAAGCTCATTCCACCCAGGGAGAATCTCTACCAAGTGTAGATTTTCATGCCGGAGCTGCCCGAAGTACAGACGGTCGTTCACGATCTAAATCGTAAAATTATTGGTCGGAGAATTTTACGGTTCTGGTCTGACTGGCCGAGGGCAGTAAAACATCCGAGCTTCCCCCAATTTACCCGCGAAATTAGAGGCGCCAAGATAGTGAAAGTTTCTCGGAGAGCGAAGAATATTCTAATCCACCTGAAATTAAAAAGGGAAAATAGCGAACACCTGCTTTTGATTCACCAAAAAATGACGGGGCACCTTTTGGTGGGTAAATGGCGAATTATGAGTCAGGGACACAGACAAAGAGCGATAAGCGTTCTAAGGGGTCCGCTTGGGGATAAAGTTAACGAATACGTTCATCACATTTTTTATCTTAGCGACGGAAGAATGTTGGGGTTCTCCGACGTTCGTAAATTCGGGAAGATTGTTTTTGGGCCGGAGCGGGAGATCGAGTTATCGAGTCATCTTTCGGCGATCGGCCCCGAACCACTGAAAAACTCTCTCTCCCCAGAGAAATTCAGGGACATTTTAATCGGCGGGAGACGAAAAATTAAACAGGTTTTAATGGACCAGGGAAGGATTGCCGGCATCGGCAATATTTATTCTGATGAAATCCTCTTCGCGGCCAAAGTTCATCCGAGTAGGAGAGCAAATGGGTTATCGGCGAGAGAATATCGAGCCATTTATAAAGAGACGAGAAGTATTCTCAAGAAAGCCATAAAACTTCGCGGCACATCAATTTCTGATTTTCGCGATACGTCAGGTAGACGGGGACGTTATGGCGAAAAAAGACTTGTTTACGGCCGCGAAGGACTTTCCTGTCTCCGGTGTAAAAAGCCCATAAAAAGGATTAAAATTGGCAGTAGGTCGGCGCATTTTTGTCCAAACTGCCAGAGATTCAAATGATCATTTTTCTTTACGGCCAAGATTCCTACCGCCGCCTAAAAAAGTTAAACGATATCATTAAAACCTATAGGGAGCGGCACGGTCGTCTTTCCGAAGACCGCTTCGATTTGGGAGCGGAGGGAGAAGTTTCCAAGCTCAAAGAGTTTATGGCGAACCGTTCCCTGTTTGATCCGGCAAAACTTGTCGTTTTGGACAATATCTCCGACTGCGAAGACAAGTCCGAACTAAAAAAGGTTTTAAAAGAAAATTTAGACTCTAAAGATTCGACCGTTATTGTCTCAAGCGACAGGGAGCCGACGGCCGATTTCAAATTTCTGCTAAAAGAACCCGTCAAGCCGCAGGAATTCAAAGCTTTATCGGGAAAGGCGCTTGCGGTTTTTATAAAAAACGAGGCCGAAGAAAAGAATCTCGCGCTCCTTGCCGAGACGACGGAATATTTGATTAAGGCCTTTGAAGGTGACAGCTGGGGGATCGTAACCGAGCTCGATAAACTTGGCCTCGCGAGCGGTCAAACGGATAAGGAAAGAAAGTTGGGAGATAATTTCTACGAGCTGCTAAATAAACTTAAGGGGAGTCCGCGATTAGAAGAAAAAATTGTTTCTCTGGAAATGCTTTTAAGCGGCAACAAGGAAGACCCGGCAAGAATTTTTAACTCACTTTCATATTATCTGACGACGAAAGAAGCCGTCACTATTTTTGCCGATTATGATGTTGCGGTTAAATCCGGGAAGCTGGATTACGAGGAAGCGTTAACGGAGTTCGCTCTTCTTAGCTGACGCGTGAGGCGCGATTTCAAGCGGCTGGATTTGTTTTTCTTTATGATCCGCGATTTACCGCCTTTGTCGAGCGCCTTATATAGGGCCGGCAAATAAACATTGGCGCCCTCGATGTCGCCCGAGGAGACCAATCTCTCATATTTTTTCACGGTGGCCTTGAGGCTTTTCTTTTGTGCCAGGTTTTTTGCCTTCCGCCGCACGCTTTGTCTCAAGGCTTTTTTAGCTGACTTGGTTTTCGGCATCTAAAGCAAAAGAAATTATAAGCAAAAATTCTTTATTTGCAAGCAACTTTTGTTATACAATTAGTTAAACTGGATTTCAGATGGCCGAATCAACCAAGAAAACAATCGTTAAATCCACTTCCAGCGTAGAGGAGGAAATAAAGAAGGGAGATAAGCTTTCAATCATTGATTTGGTTGACGGCTTGATGAACCGGGCCTATATCTCGGACGCTTCCGATATTCATATTGATCCCGAGGAAGCCCGCGTTGTGGTGCGGATGAGGATTGACGGCGTTCTTCACGACACCTTTGTCTTGCCCAAAGAAATCCAGCCGGAAGTAATGACCAGGATTAAAGTTCTCTCTAACTTGCGGACCGACGAGCACCAAGCCGCTCAAGACGGGCGTTTTAGGGTTACCGCCGCAAGCGGAGAATCAATCGACATCCGAGTCTCCATAGTCCCCACCTATTACGGAGAAAACGCGGTCTTAAGGCTCTTGGCCGAGAAATCAGCTTTATTTACGCTGGAGACCATCGGCTTTAGCCAGGAAGATTTGAAGAAAGTGAAGGGCGCGATTGAGAGACCTTACGGGATGATTTTGGCAACGGGACCTACCGGCAGCGGAAAAACCACAACTCTGTACGCCATTCTGAAAATTCTTAACACGAGGGAGGTTTCGGTTGTGACGATTGAAGATCCGATTGAGTACGCCGTCGAAGGCATTAACCAGATTCAGGCCAATCCCAGGACCGGCCTTAACTTTGCGACAGGCCTCCGGTCAATCTTAAGACAGGATCCGAATATCATCATGGTTGGAGAAATTCGCGACGAGGAAACCGCCGCCATCGCGGTTAACGCCGCCCTAACCGGTCACTTGATGCTCTCTACGCTTCATACCAACGATGCGGCGACAACCCTTCCCCGTCTCATTGACATGAAAGTAGAGCCGTTCCTCATTGCCTCGACCGTGAATATCGCGATCGGCCAGAGACTGGTTAGAACCATTTGCCCTGACTGTAAGACGAAGAAGAATTTAACGGACATTGAGCTTAAAAGCATAACCGACATAGTCCCGGTGAAGCTCTTGGAGGGCAAGCTGGAGTTTTATTACGGCAAAGGATGCAATAAATGCGATTCGAGCGGCTATAAAGGGAGAATCGGAGTCCACGAGGTTATGACGATTGACGAGGAAATACGCGAGGCGATTATGGCGCGTAAAAACTCCGACCAAATCAGGGAAATTGCCATTAAAAGCGGTATGACAACAATGCTTGAGGACGGTTTTAAAAAAGCTTTGGCGGGGACAACAACCATCGAGGAGGTCCTCCGCGTTGTCCATGAATAGTTCGACACCGCTCACTATAAATAGTTTCTTTCTGCGGGTTCCGATTCAGGACCAGATAATTTTTTCGCGGCATCTGGCTATTATGACGAAGGCGGGCATGTCTTTGGTTGATAGCCTCACCATGCTTAAAAACCAGGCGGGCTCCAAATCAATGAAAACAATTTTGACCAAAGTTATTGCCGACGTTTCCAACGGAGAGTTTCTTTCGACCGCACTCGAACCCTTCCGCGGAGTTTTTGGAGATCTCTTTATTAACGTTATTAAGGTCGGCGAGGCAAGCGGTATCCTTTCCGAAAACCTTACTTATTTGTCGTCTTATTTGAAGAAGAAGCAGGAACTAAGAAGAAAAATCACCGGAGCCCTGCTTTATCCAATCATCATTATTGTGGCGACAGTAGGCGTAACCACCCTGCTTACCGTCTTCATTGTTCCTAAGATCCTCCCCATTTTCAGGAGTCTGAAAATTCAACTTCCCATCACGACTAAAATCTTGGTGTGGGCGAGCGATCTTTTGCTTACCAAGGGCCATTTGGTGATTTTGGGGATTGTGGTTTTGGTAATTCTGCTCTGGTTGGCGCTAAAAATTGAGAAAGTGAAATTTTTATATCACCGTCTCCTCGTCGATCTGCCATTTATTGGGAAAATGGTGCTTGATGTTAATATGATAAATTTCTGCAGGACCCTGGGACTTTTGCTTAAGAGCGACGTCAAGATCGTTGAGGCCATTACTATCACGTCGAAAAGTATGACCAGTCTTGTCTATAAGCGGGAGCTTGAAATAACGGCCGAGGAATTAACCAAAGGCGAAGAAATCTCACGCCACCTTAAGGAACGCCCCCATCTTTTCCCACCTATTCTTTCACAAATGGTGGAAGTTGGAGAGACTACCGGAAACTTAAGCGAAACCTTTATCTATCTTTCGGAGGTTTACGAGGAAGATTTGACTGATATGACAGATAACTTAACGAGCGTCTTAGAGCCGGCCCTCATGCTGACCATGGGGCTTATGGTCGGATTTGTGGCAATTTCCATCATCACTCCGATTTATGAAGTTTCTCAAACCCTCGGCAGGTAAAAATAATAACTTGCTCGGGCTTACCTTGATCGAAGTCATAATGGTGATAGGTATATTGGGCATAGTTCTTGTTATGGGCTTCCCGGCAGCTTGGGATTTTTATCTCGGTTATCAAATTGAAACCGAGAGAGACAATCTGGTTACACTTCTAAGGGAAGCGCGGAACACGTCGGTTATTAATCGCAATGAAATGAACCACGGTTTATACTTTGATGGAAATAACTTTGTGGTTTTTGAGGGCGTGAATTATGCGAGCCGCATCCAGGCGGAAGACAGAATTATTCCGCGCCAGGGAGCCGTCACGATAAATGGTCCCAGCGAAATTGTTTTTACGTCGCTCTCAGGACAGGCAACCACATCAACTTACATTTTAACCAGTACCGGAAGAGTTCGTTATGTCTATGTTAAATCGGAAGGAACAGTTGACTGGTAAATCCCCACACCCATACCATGGGCGTGGGGATAAAGGCGGTCAGAGTCTTATCGAGGTACTGGTCGCTCTAAGCATTTTTGTTATCTCTGCCGCGGCTGCCTTCTCACTTTTCTTCGGCGGACAGTCTTTGTCGGTTGACAGCGTGAACTCTGAACTCGCCGCCGATTATGTTCAGGAGGGCATGACCGCCGTTCGTTCCGTTCGCGATCAAGGTTGGGCAAACCTAGCTTCCGGAGCCCACGGGCTCACTTTCGTAAACAACCAATGGCAGTTTTCTGGAGCGAGCGACACAAAGGGAGGCCTCACTCGAACCGTAATCGTAACCGACATTGATGGCATGACCAAAGAGATTAAGACAACGGTAACTTGGGCCACTGATCCTTTGAGAACCCAGAAAAGCGAGCTCGTTGAAAGACTCACTAATTTCCAAGATGTTCAGGGGTCCGGCGGCGATACCGGCGGTACGCCACCAACCGGCAACTGGTGCAACCCGAGGACCTTGGGATCGATTGATTTGGGTCCCGGCAACTCGGCAACCGATCTTGATGTAGTGGGAAAAATTGTCTATTTGTCGGCGGTCGCCTCTTCATCTTCAAAGCCCGACATTTTTATAGTTGATGCGACGGACGGACAAAACCCAGTGATTCTCTCGAATCTTAATACCGGCAAGGGGTTAAATGGAATCGACGTCGCCCAAAACTACGCTTACGTCGTTGGGGAAGACGACGCCAAAGAGTTCCAGGTTGTTGATGTGACGGTGAAGAGCGCCCCGACGGTTGTAGGCACGCTCGATCTTTCGGGCGAGGCTGACGGCCTCTCTGTATTTTATTGGAATGGTTATGCCTATGTGGGGAGGGCCGATGGAGCGGCCCAAGAGTTTGTAATTATAAACGTGTCAAACCCCGCAAGTCCAACGCTCGTTTCCGGATTATCAGACGTCGGCGATGAAATTAACGATATTTTTGTCCTGAACAACAAAGCCTATCTGGGAACTGAAGATAATAGCCGAGGCATGATTGTAGTTGACGTTTCCAACGTCAACTCACCCGCGGTTTTGGGGGCAATGAATAGCGGCGCTCATGTTTACAGCGCTTATGGAACGAGCGAATCGGCCTTCGGAGTTGGCGGCAAAACCAAATTCTTTATGGTAGACGCCTCGAATCCCGCGAGTATCACTACTTTAGGGTCGGCGACAATTAGCGCAAAAGTTAGAGATTTGATAATATCAGGGGCTTACGTCTTTATGGGCACGGAAGATTCCAACAAAGAATTCCAGGCTTGGGATGTTTCTAATCCGGCCAGCATTACATTCTGCGCTTCGTTCAATTTCCCGCAAACCGCGACCGGAATCGATTATGAAAATAATCTTGTCTATATGTCTGTGAAATCAAACGACGCCCTGCGTATTGTTACTTCTCAATGAGATCCAGTTCCGGCTTTACTCTGATCGAGATATTGATTTACATCGGTCTTATTACTGTAATCACGGGTTCTTTTATTGCGTCCGCTTATCAAATTATCGATTCCCGAGGCCGAGTTCAGAATCAATTGGAGCTTACCGAAAATAAGAAATTTTTGGTTGAGAAACTGAAGTGGATTTTAGCCAGTAACCAAACCATTAACTTACCAGGGCAGGGCGCAAGTGGCGCAAGCTTGTCGGTCAATAAGTTAAACTACGGAAGCAATCCATTAGTAGTTGATCTGGTTTCAAATCAAATTCGACTTGCGCTGGGCGGTGGGGAGCCCGTTCCCCTGACCAACAGTCAGGTGACTGTAAGTAGTCTTACTTTTACTCATCAAGACTTGTCCGGTCGTAGCGTCATACGTGTTCAGGCAACGATGCAGAATACGGTCGGTTCGATTTCGGTGGACACAACCATTCCTGTTAAATGAGAAATAGGTCAGGCTACATTGCCGTAACAACTTCAATAATTTTATCGTTTTTGATACTGCTTATTTCCACCTCCTTGGGTTTTGGAACTTGGTTTAGCAGAATCGGTTCCCTAAACTTTTCCTTCAAATCAATCAGTTATTTTTTGGCCGAATCTTGCCTTGATGTTGCGAGATTAAAGCTCGCCCAAAGCGACTCTTATGCCGGCAATGAAAATGTAACTGTCGGGACTTATCAGTGCACAATAAAACCAATCACTTCTCCATCCGGACAGAAAGTCATAACGACGCAGGCGAAAGTAAACGGCGCCACAACAAATTTGAAACTTACGATTACCTATCCGCAATTCCAAATAGTTTCCCTGGAAGAAATATAAAAATTTCTTCCACAAGGTATAATCTGGTATAATACTTTCGAGATATATAAAGGTCGAGTAGACAGTTCGTATTGCTAATGAGAAAGGAATCAGGATTTACACTTATCGAGTTATTAGTGGTAATCGGAATCATCGCCATTTTGGCGGGAGTCGTGATCGTCGCTCTTAACCCGGCGAGGCAGTTCGCCCAAGCGAGGAACAGTCAGCGCAGTGCCAACGTTACCGCTATTTTGAACGCCATTGGCCAAAATTTATCTGACAACAAGGGGACCTTCACCTGTGCCGCCGGCGTTATTCCAACGACCGCGGCCAAGATGGCCGACAATAACCCCGTCGTTGGGGATTACGATATCGGCCCCTGCTTGGTCACGACCTATTTACCAAGCATGCCATTTGACCCAAGCGCAACCGGCGCCCACTGGACAAGCACAACCGACTACGACAGCGGTTATAATGTTGTGAGGGACACTGCAACAGGGAGAATCACCGTTAACGCCCCGGCGGCGGAGCTTAGCGTGGTAATTTCGGTTACGAGATAAAAACTTTATTCGTTTCGGACAGAAAGCCCTCCGATGCACATCGGAGAGCTTTTTGTTACCCAATGTTTTCGTAGTGTTTTATCTTGGCTTTATCATCAATGATATTTATCGCCAATAAATCTATTCGCCAGCCCTTGTCGGTTAGATATCGAGATTGATTGGCGTACATTGAGGCTGTTCGTTTCAGTTTTTCTAATTTTGTTTTGGTTACTTGACTTTCAGCAGAAATTGTTGCGTTAGCTCCCCTAACTGTCTTAACCTCCACAATAACTAAAGTTTTATTAGGAATTATTGAAACTATATCCAACTCTCCCCACGGCCGACGGTAGTTTCGTTCGAGGATTTTGTAACCTTTTTTGGTGAGATAGCGACAAGCTAAATCTTCACCGAGTTTGCCGGTCGTTATTTTGTTTGTCGCGTTTGCCATTTTACATGGGTTACAGAGATTATAGGATACCACTTGTTTTTCGTATACGAAGTTTTCCGTTAAACAAAGCCCACGATGTTTACCTGATTTTGTTTCCAATCGGCAATGTCAATGAATTGCCGAATGGCCTTGCCGATTGAGATTTACAGGATAAATCACAAAGAAAAAGTTTTACGATAAACATCATTCCCAAAACCCCAGTGTTTATCTACAGCAATGTTTTCAATGTTTTACAAATGTTTTACACTTCTTGTCAAATCTTATAGAAATAAAGACGGACCGACTTGCGTCGGTCCTCTAGCGTGAGGATGGATTCGAACCATCGATCTCCGAGGGGACACCTCGGCATTCTAGACCACTAAACTACTCACGCGGGTGCGGCTATTAAGACGTAATGTTGTTAAGGAGCGCGGGGAGGGAGTGGCGAAGCGGATGTCCTAGCCACCCCCTCCCGGGAGGCAGTTGGCCCGTAGCTCATGACCGTGACGTATGGGGAATACGTCTTCGGCTTCCCACCTGGCGGCGGGCGAGCTGCTTAGGCCGGAGTTGGACCGAGTACTGCTTTTTATTTTATCACTCGTTTCGTTGAAATTCAATTGTTGACAATTTTTTGAAAACAAAAATGACCTCGAAGGGTCATGCGAAGAAAAGAACGACTGAACCTGGGCTGGGGGTGGAGGAGGCGCCTCCTCCTCCCCAGCCCGCGCCCAACCAGTGAACCGCCGACTCTGCGCCAGTGGAGGGCTCGAAGACCTCCGTCTCTCCGACTTCTCGGAGCGCTCTCACTTGAGCTAACTGGCGGGCGACGATCCACCGATGTGGCCTGGTTGTTGAAGAGCAAACCGGCGGGGCGGGAGAGGGTCAAGGGAGACCCCCTCCCTACTTAGCCTGCGCATTCTCGTGACGTCTCACGAGTCCGCGAAGCATGTATCGGCCTAGCAGAAGCTAGTGCGGGCTAGGGTGTACCCATTATACCGCCCGCCCACGTCCACGTTCTAGAAACGATGGAGCCTTCGCCGTACCGGCACCCGCGAGGCATCTGGTCTCCCTTAAGCCTCGTAGTAGAGACATCATAGAGTAACTAAAAAGGGTGTCAAATGTCGGTTTTGAATAACTTGTGGATTGAAATTCTACTTGGTG
>CAZSQQ010000004.1:0-33625 GCA_964609135.1 uncultured Candidatus Saccharibacteria bacterium | reverse complement strand
AAAGCTTTAGCGTCGGCGGACGGTGTTCGTCCCTGGGCGATAGTTCTATTTATTAAGAACTCTAAGGTAATCGCCCGTTGAAAGCAACGTATTGCTTTCAACCCACTTAACTATAGGCCCACGCTTATGGACCTGAGGGGAATCGAACCCCTAACTCCTCCATGCCATGGAGGCGTGTTGCCACTATACCACAGGCCCGCACACCATTTGAGTTTAAGCGAGACCCAAGGTATCTTCAAGTCTTTTCTTAAGCTGAGCCAGTGTTCTGCCTCTTAGTTTAAGGCTGTGTTCTCTGTGTCTCGCATCGGCTTCTGATAAATAAGCCTCATAGTAAACTAGTCTGAATGGCCTTCTTGGTTTGGTAGACTGGACCTTCCCGAGATTATGCTCTTGCAGTCTTTCCTTCAAGTTTTTCGTTGAACCTATGTAGAGGTGACTGTCTTTTATGCTTTTTAAGATGTATACGAAAAACATAGTTCAGAACTCAAATGGTGTGCGGGCAGGCCCCTAAATCAGATATATGTTACTTTATTTTCGGGAAAAATAAAGCTATATTTAGGAAAGTTTTGGTGGGGTGTCCGAGTGGTTTAAGGAGGTAGTCTTGAAAACTGCTATACCTGAAAGGGTATCGTGAGTTCGAATCTCACCCCCACCGCCAGTCAGTATTTTTTATCGGAAGATTCGCATGGTTCGAAATAAGTGGAATATGAAAAATGGAGAAATGAAAATTGACGAAAAGGGGAAAATTATTATCGCTGGAGAGTTATTTTACTTGCATAGTACCGACCCTGTTGTGGTTCCCTTTAAAGGATACTTAGACACTGGATGCACTCATGATATGGTTGTGCCCTTAGATCATGCAAATGCAGTTTGCGCCCAAGTAGAAAATGAACACGAAACCAGTGGTGGAGCTGGGGCTACGATTATTCAGGGAACCATGAGAAGGGTAAATATACGTCTTGGTGGGCTTGAAGCACAAAATATTCGTGTATTCGTCCCCAATAATCCAAGTGAAAGAATTCTAATAGGTATTGGGTTATTGCAAAAAATCAGTGCATATATGGCAATTGACTTTTATTCTGGCGCTACCGAGGGGGGTATCTTAACGACTGATCGCAATATCCCTTTTCTTGTTGGAAAAGTATTACATTGTAAGTTAATACATAACAAAGAAATTGTAGCTAGGGGTCCTTGTGACTTTTGCGGACAAGTTGGAAGAGAAAATTGATAAAGTGATGAGAGCACTGACCCAAGTACATCGGCGAGCTTCAGAGAAAAGTGCTAGAATATCCTTATACGGATTGTACCCTTGAGTACTTAACTCGAGTGTCCCGCCCCCTTACGGGGTCGAGAGAATCTTATACCGGAAACGGTGATGATCGGACTAAAAAGAGGAACTGTAAAATTAATGCCCCATAATAAGGTTTGGTTTTCTATCTTTGAAAAAGAGAAAAAACACTTAAAAAAGAAGTTAGGAAATCTGGCAATCGACATCCAGCATATCGGGAGCACCTCAATCCCCGGGATACCAGCGAAGCCGATAATTGATATTGCTGTCGGCGTCCGTTCGCTCAAAGATGTTAAAAAATTTCCGAAGTCTCTTAAAAGCCTCGGTTATAAATTAAGAAAAAAGGGAAGTACTCCTCACAATATTCTTTTCGTGAAGGGCCCAGAAATAATTTGGCAAAGACAGACCAACTTACACCGCCAACAAAACTGATTTTATTAATAAAACCATCAAACTAGCCGAGAAAGAAAAATCTAAGAAGACAGGTTAATAAACATACTCATCAACCACCGTCCCGGATTTATTGATAAGCTGAATACGGTCGTGGCTGGGGTCTAAGGGATTCAGATTCAAATAGATTTTCCACTCGCGGGAAAGGAAGTCGGCGTCTTTGCTGTATTTATTGAAACAACCGCCGTAATTTACTTGTCTCAAGAAATCCCGGCAGGCGGTATCGTCAACCGGCACCGGCGGGGCCGGCGACGGCTCAACGCAGGAAGAAAGCGAAGTGATATAATCCTGGCAACGGCTGGTGAAATCAACTATATCGCTTCGGCTTCGATAAAGCGCCGGGCAACTGGTTGTGAGCGGCGGCTGGAAACGATAAGTGTTTTCCAAATAACCCATGCACTTGTTGGTTTTGAAATTGCGACTGATGGAACTCTTCGAGGAGTAAAGATAAACATAATCTCCGTATTTTAAGGTTATGTCCTGCGACGGCGCAAGACCGCTTGGTTCATAAACCTCGATGGCCTGGGGCATGATGATTTCTTCTCTCTTGGTTTTGATTCTCCAGCCGCCGATATTCACTTTCTCGTCTGCGTTTAGGATGGCATAGAGAGTTATGACACTTGGATAACTGAAAGAAAAGGATGGACTGGCTCCTGAAATTTTAACTTTCCCCTTGCCGTATGAAGGGGTAAGGGTTACCGGGGTTGTCGGGGCCGCTGGGGCTGCCGGAGTCGGCTGGATTGGAGCAGTCGGCTTGCTCACAGTGCCACCTGGTTTACTCACTGATTTCTTACTGGTTGCAGTTTTGTCACCAGCAGGAATTTTTTCGAAGGGCGCGGTCGGAACGCATCTTAATTCAGTTTTGTTGCTGATATTTACGGGTTCACAGATTTCACTAGCGTTATCACAAGCGCCGCTCGAATTACACGGCCCGTAATTCACAGTTTCAGTGGGAACAATGCTGCCGGGTCTCTTGGGCGTCGTGGTGGTGAGCAGATTACTCACGAAACCTCCGATATTTGTACCCTTGATAGCTGAAAATATAGAAACGTTGTATTGCTTATCAAGATAACCGTTAACTCCAACTGCGGCTCCCAAGATGGCGAGAAGAGCGATAATTCTAAAGTAGGTCATACGACAATATTAATGAGACGATTGGGAACAAATATAACTCTTCTCACTCTCTTTCCGGAAACATGCGCCACAACCCGGGCGTCTCTCAAAGCAATCTCCTTGGCTTCGCTTTCTTTGATGCCCGTCCTAACCATAGTCTTGCCGCGCAATTTCCCATTCACCTGGAACAAAAGTTCAAAAGTCTTCTCGGCGGAGGTACCCCGCTTATACTCCGGCCATCTCTCAAGGTGAATTGATTTCTTATATCCCAGCCTCTCCCAAAGCTCTTCAGTAATGAATGGCGCGAAGGGCGCAAGCATCAAAAGAAAAGTTTTGAAATCATAAGAATTTATTTGGGCCTCATTCTCCAACCGGTTCAAGATAATCATTAGCTCTGATATAGCCGTATTATACCGCAATCCGGAGATATCTTCCGTCACTTTTTTGATTGAAGCGGGAAGCCACGGAGAAACACTCTTAGATTTTCGTAGCTCTCTTTTTTGAAGTGCCCAAACGCGGTTTAAGAATCTGGTAATGCCGGGGATTCCACTGTCGCGCCAATCACCGCCGTCCTGAAATGGCCCCAAGAACATCAGATACATTCTCAGAGTATCAGCGCCGAACTTTTTAACATACAGGTCGGGCACTACCACGTTACCTTTGGACTTCGACATTTTCGCTCCCTCGCTGATTAAAAGTCCATGGGCGCGAAAGGTAGTGAAGGGTTCTTCAAAATGTGAGATAAGGCGAGTGTCTTTAAAGACCATGGTTAAAAATCTGGCATAAAGCAAGTGCAATACGGAGTGTTCGGCGCCACCAATATACATATCAACCGGCAACCATTTTCTTGCCATCTTCGGTTGCCAAGGACAAGTCTTATCTTGGGTTGAGATGTATCTAAAGAAATACCAAGCGGAATCTAAAAAAGTATCGGAAACATCGGTCTCACGACGTGCTTTGCCTTTACACTTAGGACACCTAACTTCATAAAAAGATTTAACCGAGGCTAGGGGTGATTCACCTTTACCGGTGGGGCGGAAGTTTTTGATGTAGGGAAGTTTAACCGGCAAATCTTTTTCTCTGACCGGCTGCCAATTACATTTATCACAATAAATCATTGGAATCGGCGGCCCCCAATAACGCTGACGGGATATGAGCCAGTCGCGAAGATGATATTGGACATGCTTTTTACCGTGAACTTTCTTAACTATTTCATCTTTTGATACTAACGGCGATTTTACAATCGGTAGTTTAAACTTTTTAGCGAATTCCTTATCCCTATCATCGTAAGCGGGTACCGCCATAATGGCTCCGGTTCCATAGGAGACCAAAACGTAATCAGAAACCCAGACTGGAATTTCTTTTCTGGTCGCGGGGTTTATGGCTTTTACTCCCTTTAACTCAACTCCGGTTTTAACTCTACCTTCTTTGATTCGTTCGTCTTCGGACTTATCTTTAGCAGAGGTAACATATTTAGAAACGGCGCCCCAATTTTTGATTCTAGATTTCAATTTAGTAACCAATTCATGCTCTGGCGCCAAAACCATATATGTTGCACCGAGTAAGGTATCGGGACGAGTGGTAAAGACCTCAATATAACTTTTGACATTTGAATTTTGACCTTTGACATTAAATCTAATGAGCGCTCCTTCCGATTTACCAATCCAGTTTCTTTGGGCAACTTTTATCCTCTCTGACCAGTCAATTTTCTCTAAATTCTTAAGCAGTCGCTCGGCGTACTTAGTAATCCTAAAAAACCACTGCTCCAGTTCTTTTTTCGTCACTTTAGTGCTGCAACGCTCACACTCACCATTAACCACTTGCTCGTCAGCCAAAACTGTTTTGCACGAAGGGCACCAGTTAACCGGCTGCTTTTTTCGATAAGCAAGCCCGTGCTTGTAGAGCCAGAGGAAAAGCCACTGTGTCCACTTATAATAATCGGGGTCGTAAGTCTCCAGATGACTCTCCCAATCAAAACCGTTCCCCAAAGACTGAAGCTGGCGGTAAAAGTTCTTTTCAGTGACTTTCGCAAGTCTCATTGGGTGCTGGCCGATCTTTAAGGCGTAATTTTCGGAGTGAATGCCGAATCCATCAAGACCGATGGGCTGAAAGACATCCAGCCCATGCATCCGCATAAATCTTCCGTAAATGTCGCTGCCGGTGAAAGCATACGTGTTTCCAACGTGAAGTCCCTCCGCCGACGGATAGGGAAACATCATCAGGTTATAAAAAGGCCTCTCGGCTTTCTTTAAGTCAGGCTGGTATATCCGGTTCTTTGACCACTTGCGAGTCCACTTCTTTTCGATTTTTGAAAAAGGATACATTAGTAAGAATTTAAGCCGAAAATGCTAATTTATCAAACCCTGAAGAGTTTTCTCGCGTTATCGGTTGTCGTACGCTCCGCCTCTTCAAGACTCACTCCCTTAATTTCGGCAACTTGCTTTGCAATGTGAACTATGTTGGCGGGCTCATTGCGCTTTCCCCGGAAAGGAATTGGGGAAACATAGGGAGCATCAGTTTCCAAAAGGATGTTTTTCAGGGGGATAAATTTCAAAGCGTCGTCATAATCTCTCGCAAAAGTGACAACTCCCCCGAAAGAAAATGAGAATCCGAGCTCGAGCAGATTTCTAGCGTCATACGCAGTACCGGTAAAAAAGTGCACCAATCCCGGAGGATTATTCAACCTGCCTCGATTTGATCTCAAGACCTCTATTAAATCAGTGAAAGCCTGCCGACAGTGAATCATAAGCGGCTTCTTGAGTTCCTGCGCCAAACGGATTTGCTCCTCGAAAACCATTGTCTGTTTCTCTCTCGTTTCTCCCGACAAGCGATAATAGTCAAGACCACATTCGCCTACCGCCACAACTTTCTTATTGCCGCCTAAGTTCAGGTAATAGCCATAATCAAAATCTTCCCGCCTCGAATAAAACTCGAGGCGAGGCTCGCCCCCAGTGGGGGCGGCGCCTAATTCTTCCCCGTCGTGATAAGACTTCTCGGTATGAATGGGGTGTAAACCCACGGTTGCATAAACCCCTTCGGCATAGCCTTCAGCTATCTTCACGGCTTCAAGGGATGTGTCTTTCTGGGTACCGACATTCAAAACCCAGATATCTTGAGACAAAGCTCTATCGATTACTTCCTTAGAGTCACCTTCGTAAGCCGCAAACTGCGTGTGCGTATGAACATCGAATAAACGGGGCATTAATTTCTATCAGTGCGCGAGAATAGGACTGCTACTCTTTTTACAGAGAGTGAATTTTCTCCAGTCCAGCTTATTGAGTTCGTTATTTTGGCACCTGTCTCGGGCATCACTGATGAAACAAGGGAGGCGACGTTATCCAAAACGACAACCAGATTATAAACAACTTTGTTTTTCTTTTCAGAATCTTTTTCCTCCCAAGGCTTGTGCTTGTTAACATACAAATCGCCGAATTCGATTAATTTCCAAATTGCCGCTATGGTTTCGTGGAACTTGAACTCATGAATCTTTTTATCAAACTTCTTGCGAGCGTCGCTTATGGCTTGGAGAACGCTTTCCTCAACCTCTGTTTTTCGAAGTTCATGAAGAGCTTCCCCTAAGGCGGTGACTCGGGCGGCGAAATTCCCCAAGCCGTTCGCAAGGTCGGCGTTATAGCGCTCTTTTAACTTCTCTTCGGAGAAATCGCCATCATCACCATAAGGAATTTCTCTTAAAAGAAAGTAACGAAGAGCATCAACCCCGTACTTTTGGGTCAAGTCAACTGGATTAATGGCATTCCCCAAAGATTTGGAGATTTTTACACCATTAACAGTGAAAAAACCGTTAGTCATAAGCTGTTTTGGTAAAGGGATTTTCGCAGACATAAGCATCGCGGGCCAGATTACGCCGTGAAAGCGAATAATGTCTTTCCCAATAGCGTGAATGTCGGCAGGATGATTTCCCCAAGCATCGATTCCAACAGCCGAAACATAATTGATGAGGGCGTCGAACCAAACATAGATAGCATGACTTGGGTCATTGGGCACTGGAATCCCCCACTCTTGTTTTTCTCTCGAAATGCTTATATCTTCCAATCCCTGTCTCACAAAACTTTTTACTTCGTTAAACCTCACCTCGGGAGTCATAAATTCAGGATTTTGGTCATAAAATTTAATCAGCTCATCTTGATACTTGGAAAGTTTGAAAAAATAATTCTCTTCAGTAATGTGTTTGGGTTTCGTCTGATGATCAGGACATAAGCCACTAACCAAATCACTCTCTTTCATAAAAGCTTCGTGCCCCCCACAGTAAAGACCCTCATACTTTCCCTTATAAATATCGCCATTATCCCAAATGCGTTGCCAAATCTCGTGAACTACCTTAATATGTCTCTCTTCGGTAGTTCTAATGAAGTCAGTATTGGAGATATTTAGTACCTGCCAAACTGATTTCCAAACTCCAGCTAATCTGTCCGCATAAGATTTAATTTCTTCCCCGCTCTTTAGGGCCGCATCAACCGTCTTTTGGGAATTCTCGTCGGTGCCAGTCAAAAAAATTACTTCATTGCCCAACGAGCGGTAATAACGAGCAAGCACATCCGAAGCGATCGTTGTATAGGCGTGGCCGATATGGGGTTTGTCATTTACATAATATATCGGGGTAGTGACATAAAACTGCCCCTTTTTCTCATGTCCCGTAGTCATTTCAGTTAGACTTGCGGCTTTTCACGGCGGGATCTTTTCTGCGTAGCCCAGTCTTCGGCTATCTCCCCGGCAATTACTGCCGCGGGCACCGAGAGAATCACCCCTACGGGGCCGGCAATCTCAAACCCAGCCAAAAGTGAAATCAAAATTATAACCGGGTGCACACCAATGGCTTTTTTCATAATAATGGGAACAAGAACGTGACTCTCAACTTGCTGGATAACCAGGTATAAAATCAAAACGTAAAGCGCCAGATCAACCGACTCCGTCAGAGCCACCATGACTGCAATGCCGCCCGCAAATATCGGCCCGACAACCGGCACCACCTCAAAGAGCGCGGCGATAACGGCAAGCAAAAACGGATAATTGATGCTTGTAAACCAAAGTCCAATGAAAGTTATTATACCTATTACCAGTGCTAAAAGAATCTGTGCCTGGAACCAGCGGCCGATTTTTGTTTTTACCCGGTAATAAATCTGCAAAACTTTATTCTCCAGATTTTCCGGAAAAACGGCGCGCAAAAAATTCCCCACCCCGTCACGGCTGGCAGTAAGATAAAATGAGGTAATCAAGGTCGCGATGAAAAAAGTGACTCCGCCTAAAACCTTCCCCACAACTCCGAAGAACGAAGCCGGATTCCCCGATAGAAGAAGATTGGTAAGTTTGTCCAAGTTCGGGTCGATGAATTTATTGAGTTCAATGTGGGAATCCTCTCCAAAAAGCTGGCTTGAGAGCCCTCCCAAGTTATTCAAAAGTCCTTTTAGTTCAAGGATGGCAACCGGCACCACTGTGTAAAGCACCAGCGCCAGGATACTTATGAATAAAATAAAAATAATTATCGCCGCGAAAAGCCGCGGCACAAACTTTTCAAGCCTAACCACCCAATTGTCCAGGGCGGCCGAGATAAAAATGGCGAGCAGTAGAACGGTCATGGTTTCCCTGACCGAATAAATCAGGAAAGCAAAACCAGCCACGATAACGACTCTCCAGAGAGCAACCCAAGAAATTTCTAAATTAACGGGATTCACCCCTCAATTCTAATCTATTTTGAGGAGCGCCTGCAATGTTTCCTTTTCCTTGGCGGGGCTTATGACGGCCAGGTTTAGTTTCTCGTTTTTGAAGATGTCTTGAGCCGTCTCTCTAACTTCCTCCGAGCCAACCGCCTGAATTCTTCGCGCCCATTCCTCGGGAGTGACCATTTCTTTAGTGATGATTTCCTGACCACCGTAAAATCCGGCTATTTGATCGGAAGCCTCAAGCCCCAGGAAAAGATTGCCAACCAGATGGTCCTTGGAACGCTGCAGTTCCGCCGCGGGAACCGTCTCTTCCTTTAATCTGCCAAATTCCTCCAGGGTCGCCTCGATCACATCGTTCAATTTCGGATGGTGAACCCCGGAAGAAACCGAGAGCAGCCCGTGGTCGCTGTATAAATCAGCGCTGGCGTTTACATAGTAGGCGGCTCCCATCTCCTCCCGAATTTTTTGGAAAAGACGCGAACTCATTCCTCCGCCTAAAACATCCGACAAAACCTGGAGCGCGTATTTTCGCTTATCAAAAACGCTGAATGTTCTCACTCCTAAAACCAAATGGGTTTGGCCCGTCTCCTTATGCTTCAGGAATATCTCGGGTTTCTCCTGGTTTTCCGTTGTTTTGATCTTCGGCGTTTTCGCGCCCGACATAATCCCGGAGAAAGCCCGTTTCACTTTTTCAATCGCCTCCGCTTCATCAAACTTCCCGCTCACAACAACAATTGAGGAACCCGCCAAATAATGCTCCCTGCGATACTTGATGAAATCGTCTCTGGTAAGAGACTCTATAACCTCTTTTCTGCCGCTAATGTCCCACCCCGCCGGCTGATCGCCGTAGAGCAAGGTCATGAAAAATTCCTGAACTCTCCTCATCGGAATGTCTTCATACATGTTGATTTCTTCGACAATCACTCCCCGCTCTTTATCGATCTCGGCTGTTTCAAATATCGGGTTCAGATACATATCGGAGACGACATCCAAAATCGCGGCGAAATGTTTTGGCTGGGACTTGGCAAAATATCCCGTGTACTCTTGAGCGGTGAAAGCATTACAGGCGGCGCCTATCCCGTCAAGCTCGCCCGCGATATCAATCGAACGGGGGCGCTTCACCGTTCCTTTGAAGCACATGTGCTCCAGAAAATGCGAGAGGCCGTTAATCTCTTTGTTTTCGTATTTGCTTCCCGCTTCAACCAAAACCAGAACAGTCGTTGTCAGGCTGTCCTCTTCGGGAAGGGTGATAATCCTCAATCCGTTATCAAGAACCGTTTTTTTGAAGTCCATCGGTGAAGTATTGCTTTAAATCTTCTATTCCTACTCTTTCCTGTTTCGCGGTATCTCTGTCTCTTACGGTAACAGATTTATCCTCAAGACTGTCGAAGTCAACCGTGACGCACCACGGGGTCCCTATCTCGTCCTGGCTGTAGTAACGCTTGCCAATATTGCCTCGGTCGTCAAAGGCTACCATAAAGTCTTTTTTCAAATCAAGATAAATTTCCCTGGCAAGGTCAACAAGTTCCGGTTTATTCGCCAGAAGCGGAAAAATAGCGACTTTATAAGGCGCGAGTTGCGGTTTCAGCTTCAAAACAACTCTTTCACCGTCCTCCTCATAGCCTTGGACTAAAACAGCGAGGACCGATCGGTCCACTCCCCAGGTAGGCTCAATCACGTGCGGATAAAATTCTTCTCCCGTTTCGGGGTCCTTATACCGCAGATTGTGATTTTTCAAATCAAAATCGGTCCTATAGGCCAAACCGTAAAGCTCGGATCTACCGAACGGAAATTCGTATTCAAAATCAATCGTTCGCTTAGAATAGTGGGCTCGCTCGCCATCGGGAATTTCAGCGCCGTGGATTTTGCCCAAATCCAAACCGATGTCTTTGATCCAACTCATCATCTCGTTTTTCCAATACTCAAAATGTTTCTGCCAATCTTCCTCGGTCTTGGGAACCGGAATAAAATACTCGATTTCCATCTGTTCAAACTCTCGCGTCCTAAAAATAAAGTTGCCGGGCGTGATTTCGTTTCTGAAGGCCTTGCCGATTTGAGCGATTCCAAAAGGCAGAGTCTTTCGCGTTGTGTCCAAGACGTTCTTGAAATCAACGAACATTGCCTGGGCGGTTTCCGGACGAAGATAAACAATGGATTTCTCATCTTCAACGGGACCAAGATTGGTTTTAAACATCAAATTGAATTGTCTGGCCTCTCCCAATTCCCCTCCGCAATCCGGACATCTATCCGGAATCTCGTCTTGCCTGAAGCGACGGCGGCACTTTTTACATTCCACTAGCGGGTCAGTAAATTCCTGAAGGTGTCCGCTCGCCTCCCAAACCTTTGGATTCATAATTAATGCCGCATCAATTCCCACGATATCATCACGGTCCTGCACAAACCGTTTCCACCAAAGCTGTTTGATGTTATTCTTGAGCTCCACGCCTAAAGGTCCGTAATCCCAGGAATTGGCCAGTCCACCGTAAATTTCGCTTCCGGAGAAAATAAATCCGCGGCGCTTGGCGAGGCTGACTATTTTCTCCATTGAACCAGTCATTCTTGTTATTGTATGACGATTCCGTCTTTTTCCCCGACCGTGGGATCGCCCTCAAGCCGCGTTGTGATCGGAAGAGAGGTGAAATTTAAACTCACACCCGTAAATTCGTCATGGGCTTTAACTTCCGTTCCAGAAATAAGCGGCATATAGCTTCCGACATGGTTGCTTCTGGGCGTCGCCCTCACTTGGAATACCGCTTCCGGTTTATCCCCGGTAATCCCGGCGGTCGCAAAAAGCCTGTCAATTTTCCAGACCACCTCGCCGGAATCGGAAACCGATTCGGGCACCGAGCTGGTATTGGCCTTAACTTTGCCGGTAAAGACAACGCCGTCTTCAAGCCGGGCTCTTACCTCAACGCCGCTCACGTCGGTTGAATAATTTGTTAAAACGAAATGAATCGTAAAGTCGGTGGGCGTTCCCAGCCTTGGCGGCAGGGGGCCGTCATTCAAAATCCCCGCCGGGGCGTCCCGGAAGTAGCCCAAGGCTCGAACGGCGATCTTCCCGCCGACTTTACTTTCTAAAACCGCGGAACTAACGGTTTTATCCGCGTTCACCAGGTAGGGAACCGTCGGCGACTCGGCTCTGGCTTTCACTTTCAGGGCAAAGTTTTTATCATTAAGACGCCTAATCGGATAATCGGGTTTTAATTTTATCGAAAAATTAATGTTTCGGCTCTCTCCGGGACCCAAGGATTTTAAGTCGCTGATGTTTCGGGAATCCCAAATAATCGTGTTATTGACATTACTGAAACTGCCGCCGCTCTTTAGCGACTGGAAGTCATACATCGCCCCCAGTAACTGCGCGCGGAGGGTTAACGCCTGGAGGGCAACTTCGGTGTTGTTTCTAAAATTCAGGGTGTAATTCAAATCTTCTCCGGGGTAATAGGCGGGCGAGGAGCCGTCCGAAAGGGAAATATTCAACGAAAGCGGCGACTTGGAAATCGCAATATCCGCAGAGCTTGAAGTGAGTTGGTAATCCTTATCCTGGAGTTTCGTGACTAAAGTCGCCTTAATGGTAAAAACTGATTCATCGGGAAGGTCAACTTTTCCGCGAACGATGATTTTCCCTTCGTTCTTCTTAATATTCCAAATTTGGTTCCGAACATCGGGATCGGGAGAGGAGGGCATCAAAACAAAAGTCTCCGGGTAATTAAACTCAAGCCGCAGTCCGGGGAATTCATTTTCCGGCTTTTTGTATTCAGCGATTGTCTCAAACTCTTCGCCCGAGAAAACTTTGTTCGGAGCCTTCAAGGATAAACTCACCCCCGTATCGGCAAGGCGCACCGTGAATTTGGTCTTTTTTTCAAAGCGCGCGACCAAGCCTTCGGACGAATAGGAGGCGGTAACCGTAAATTCCCTGTCGTTTCCCTCGGCCGGCACCCCCAACACCCGGAATATCTCGGACTGCAGCCCGCCGCTTTTAATCTCCCCTAAATTCCTCGCTTTTACGGCATCATCCCCGTTGGGAATGAGAACCGCTCCATTGGGCAAATTAAGCTGAAGTCTCACGTCCTTAACCGAATTCCTGGAATTGTTGGCAAAATCAACCTTTAAATCGAAAGGAACGCCGACTTTGGGCTCCCCCGGAGAGGCGGAGACGTTCAGGGCGACATCGCTGCCGGGGAAACCGACTGCGAAATAAAAGGCCCCTGTGAGGCCGAGGAACAAAATCAGCGTGAGCCAGAAATTAGACTTCAACCAATTCATCTAAAGGGATCTTTAACTTCCAGACCGAGTCAGAACACAAAAACATTATATCGGCGGGGTGGAAATAAGCAATTTTATCGCTCCCGCAATTGTCGCACTTCGCCAGCATCGGGTCGAACCCCATAACTTGGAGTGCTCGCCGATAAGTCTTTTTATCAAATCGGCTATGGCTCACGGATTCTTGAACTTCATGCCAAAGCTCAAGATCCGGTTCGTCAAGCGGGGTCATTCGCGTAATGAACCTCAAAAACTTAAAAAGTTCCGGGCTGGGGAGAGTCCTCGTTGAAAGACCGTCAACCAGCTGCAAATTGTTTTTGTGAACCAGCCGCGCCTCAACTAAATTCCCGACAACGAAGTGTCCCGAAAGTTTTGAGGTGATGCGATCGATGCCCTTTACCACCGCGTACACTCGGCCTAATCCCCTGGTGTACAAACTTAGCGTGGCATCAACTTCTCCTTTGGGTTCGCGGTCCAAAACCACGGCTTTCGTAAAATACTCGATCATCTTGACAATTATAGCCCTTTTTGCTACGCTTGACTTAGTAATGAAAACTCCCATGAAGGGAGCTTTTTATTGCCTACATATGGAAACTTCGAAGCGTTGGGCGCTCGTCGCCCTGATCTTAGTCGGAACCATACAAATCACAGTGGCCGAAGAGGTGGCGACGGGGAGCGAAACGCGAGTCGAGAGCGCCATCTTGGACCCCGACCCGGAATTCTACTACCAGCGAGAGGTAGAAACGGTCATAACCGCCTACTCCAGCCGCGAGGAAGAGACGGACGACACGCCATTCATAACCGCCTCGGGTACAAGGGTAAGACCGGGGGTTGTGGCCGCGAACTGGCTCCCCATGGGGACGAAAATAAAAATCCCGAGCGTCTTCGGGGACAAGGTCTTCACAGTTGAGGACAGGATGCACCGCAGGAACAGCGGCAAGGTTGATATTTGGTTTCCGACAACGGAAGAAGCGGTGGAATTCGGCGTCAAAACCGCCAAGGTGCAAGTCTTATAGAAAAACCCTCAGCTTAAGCTGAGGGTTTTTGTTACTCTCGCACTTTGAGTGCTGGCACTCGGCGAGTGTAACGATTCTGGGTGCTTGCACTGAGCGAGCCTTCGACTTGGTTCAGGCCAAGCCGAAGCGAGTCGAAGTGTGCGCGGGAGAGGACTCTCCTACAAGTCCTCAAAAATCATACTCGCTTTGCTCCTTGATTTTTGGGCTCGCAGGCCGCCCCTCGCTCCGTAGAACTCGCTTCGCTCGTTACGGAGCTTGCGGTCTTCGAGTCTCTATCGCCACAACACAGTTGTGGCTCCCCGCTCACTGCGTTCACTTCGTTCACTTGTGCGCGGGAGAGGACTCGAACCTCCACGGCCTTGCGGCCACAGGCACCTCAAGCCTGCTTGGCTACCAGTTACAACACCCGCGCAACTAGTATGAGTTTAATAGATTTAGAGACAGGTTCAAGCCTCGGCCTCTCCGAGTTTCTGTCTCGTTTTCTTGTGAGATAACTCGCGAAGATAATAGAGCTTGGCGCGCCTGACTCTCTTGGGGGTGCTCAAAATCTCTACCTTGTTAATAGTGGGTGAGTGAATCGGGAAAATTTTCTCAACCCCGATTCCTGCAACCTCGGCTCGAACAGTAAAAGTGCCCCCCGGCTCCGTACCGTGCTTTCTTGCCAAAACCACGCCGGAGAAAGTACTTGTCCTTTCCTTACCTCCTTCTTTGATTCGTTCCTGGACCTTAACCGTCGAGCCGGGTTTAATTTTTGGTAAAGCTTCTTCGCTAATCATTTTAAAAGCTTAACCATAATAACGTTCTAAGAGTTTTTGTCAACGAGTTCTTGAAGTTCCTGCGGCAACTCGGCAGAAATCTTTATCCGCTCCCCTTCGGCCTTCGGAAACTCCAAAGATTCGGCGTGAAGAAAGAGACGGTTCAGCCCCGGTGGATTAACCTTTTTACCGTAAATCTTGTCACCTGCAATAGGGTGCCCGATCGAAGCCAAGTGCACTCGAATTTGGTGGGTGCGACCGGTTTTGGGCATTACCTCAAGCAGAGAATAATCTTCTCCCCCGACATTCAAATATTTTTTTAGTTTGTACCCGGTCTCGGCCGATTTCACCATCTTGGCATTTTCGGTAAAGACGGTTCTTTTGGTTGTTCCGGATTTTAACCCGATCGGTTTTGAAATAATTCCATCTCGCGGCTCCACTCTTCCCCGAACTAAAACTACGTAGGTTTTCTTAACCTTGCGCTTCTGAAAGAGATCTTTTAGGTATTCGAAATATTTCTGGTTTTTGGCGACAGCCATTACACCGGAGGTATCCTTATCAAGCCGGTGGACAATCCCCGGACGAATATCTGGAGCGTCTCCAACGTTTTTAATTTCCGGATATTTTGATAACAAAAATCCGACAAGCGTATTTTCATTACTTCCTCTAGAAATGGCGTGCACTAAAACCCCGGACGGTTTATTGACCGCGAGAAAGTTCTTGTCCTCGTAAATAATTTCAATATTCAATCCGTGGGCAGTAGAAGGATCGAACTTCTGACCTCTTCGATGTCAACGAAGCGCTCTACCACTGAGCTAACCGCCCTTGGTGGGCACACCAGGGATTGAACCTGGGACTTCAGTCTTATCAGGACTGCGTTCTACCACTGAACTATGTGCCCAAACGGAACTACTTGGGAAATTGTATATCAAGGTTTTCAAATCCCTGCAAGTCAAAATTAGCCGTCTCCCCACGCTCTTGTCCGGGAGCTAAAGCGCGAAGGAGATTTGTTGAGAGAAATCCCAACGAGTAGATAACGAGCGCCACCGTGAGGACGATAAGGAGGAGCGACGTGGCTAACAAGATGCGCTCAATTTGCTTAAACTTTTCTCTATTCATTGAAGTAAATTTCTCCCCCTATGGCCGCGTTGAATTTTTCGCCCGTTCTCGTAACATCCAGCTTAGCGATATTTATATAATAAGGACTGGATTCGACGCTTTTAACAAACTCCAGCAGGTCATTATACGCCCCTTGCGCCGTCATTTCAAAGGCGATTTTACTCGGTTGCGCTGGATCGGGCTTACCCTCCTGCCCAAACCTAAAACTAAAACCGACTTTCTTATCGGCTGCCATTCTTTCAAACTCCTTGGGCAACCCAAAAAGCCCGTCCCTCTTGGGAAGCGCTTTGTCCAAAAGTTGCCGCGAGGGTCCCGCCGTTTTCGCGGCCTCTCGGAGTTTCGCGAGATCTTTTACCGCCTGAAGTTGGGCTGTAAGTTCAGAGTGATTCAAAAAAACAACCTCTCCTTTATCCCGGATGTCTTTCCCAAGATAAACAACCAGTCCGATTATTACCAAAAGCACGCCCGCCGTTACCCCAGTATTTAAAAGCAACTGTTTCTTAAAATCTTCCATTACTGTGACGCTCGTAGAAATTATAGATGATATTAGCTACCATATAAAGCAAGGTGGCGGAAGTAATTAAAACGATTAGCTTGGGAGACCCTGATTATCCCGGACTTCTTAAAGAAATCTCCGATCCTCCAGCAAAACTTTCCTTTAGGGGAGAACTGCCGACCCCAGAGGAAGTTTTAATTGCCGTGGTGGGCACCAGAAAGGCAACCTCCCTTGGCCAAAAAATTGCCGAGGAGATATCGAAAAATCTTGCTGAATCAGGACTAACGGTAGTGAGCGGTTTGGCTTTGGGAATCGATGCCGCAGCCCACCGGGGCGCCATCTTGGGCCAAGGCAAAACGATAGCCATTTTGGGAGGCGGCGTGGATAAAATCTATCCGGCCCAAAATGAGAATCTCGGGCAAGGAATACTGGAGAAGCATGGCGCCATAATCTCCGAATACGAGACCGGCACCCCGCCCTATAAGGATAATTTCCTTCGAAGAAACAGGATTATTGCCGGCCTCTCAAGAGCGGTAGTCATAGTCGAAGCACCCGCTAGGTCGGGGGCCATCTCGACCGCCGGCTTTGCCGGCGAATACGGAAGGCAGGTTTTCGTGGTGCCTGGTCCAACAAACCACCCTAACTACGTCGGCTCCCATTCCTTAATACGCGACGGAGCAACGCTCGTCACGTCGGCCAACGACATCTTAGAAGACTTGGGAATTGAAAAAGTTCCCCATCGAAAACTCAAGGCGGAAAACCTTAATGGGGATGAAAAGACGATAATAAATTTCCTGGAGGGACTTGGTGAACCGGCAACTATTGACCAAATCATAGAACTCACTAAACTGGAAGCTCAAGTGGTTAACGAAACACTTGCCCTGCTTTTAATCAGGAACATTCTTAAAGAAACAGAAAGAGGATACTCGCTATAAATTGATAAAAATGAATTTAGTTATTGTCGAATCCCCCACCAAGGCTAAGACTATCAGCCAATTTTTGGGGAAAAAATTTAAGGTTGAATCTTCTTACGGCCACGTGAGAGATCTGCCCAAGGGACAATTGGGAGTTGACGTCGATAATAATTTCATCCCCAAATATGTAATTCCCAGGAAGGTTCAGAAACGCGTGACCGCTCTTAAGAAGCTGGCCGCCAAGTCAGACAACATCATTCTCGCAACCGATGAAGACCGCGAAGGAGAAGCCATTGCCTGGCATCTGGTCAAGGCCCTCAAACTCGACGAGGTTGGAGAAAAAAAGAAAGTTGAGCGCATTGCCTTCCACGAAATTACTGAAGAGGCTATCGAGTCGGCTCTAAAAACCCCCAGGGAAGTAAATATGAATTTGGTTGACGCCCAGCAAATGCGAAGGGTTTTAGACAGGTTGGTGGGCTACAAGCTATCGCCCTTCCTCTGGAAGAAGGTGGCCTCCGGCCTATCTGCCGGCCGAGTCCAGTCTGTAGCCCTCCGACTGATTGTTGAAAGAGAGGAAGAAATAAGAAAATTTAAGCCTGAAGAATACTGGACAATCGAAGTAAAACTGAAGGACGCGGGCGAAGCTTATTTCTCGCTTGTAAAAATTGACGGTAAGCCAATTGAGAAATTTGATATTAACTCACATGAAAAAGCAGAAAAAATCGCAAACGACTTAAGAAAAACGGACAATTTTGTTGTCGCCAGTGTCGAGAAAAAAGAAGTTAGAAAAAATCCGTCACCACCCTTTATCACCAGCACGCTCCAACAGGAAGCCTCAAAACGATTTGGTTATCCCGCCAGACGCACCATGCAAATCGCCCAGGGGTTATATGAGCGAGGGATTATAACTTATATGAGAACGGATTCCGTCAACCTTTCAGAGAAAGCCTTAAGCGAAGGAGCCGCTTGGATTAAAAAATTTTTGGGAGAAAAGTATGCCGAGAGCGCGCCGAGACGCTTCAAGAGCACTTCCAGATTGGCACAGGAAGCGCACGAAGCAATTAGACCCACTAATCCGAAAAACACTCCAGAAGAACTTGTAGAAAACGCCGGACTCATTGCCCAAGAGGCAAAAATTTATGATCTGATCTGGCGGAGATTCATCGCCTCCCAGCTTCCGGTTGCCGTTTTTGATTCGACGACGGTTGCTGTTAAAGCCGGAATTTATGAGTTAAGGACCAACGGAATAATCCTGAAATTCGACGGGTTTTTGAAAATCTGGCATACAAAATTTGAAGAAAAAGAACTCCCTAATTGGGAAGGCGGCGAAAAATTAAAATTGGTTGAGGTTATCCCATTACAGCACTTTACCGAACCGCCTCCCCGGTTCAATGAAGCCAGTTTAATCAAAGCCCTTGAATCATACGGCATAGGCAGGCCATCCACGTACGCCAGCATTATCTCTGTAATCCAGACAAGAAACTATGTCGTGAAGAACGAGCGAAGGTTCGAGCCGACCGAAATCGGGGAGATGGTAAATGGGGTTTTGACCGAAAACTTTCCGAAGATAGTTGATATCCAATTCACGGCCAGAATGGAGGAGGAGTTGGACGAGGTGGCCGAAGGCAAAGGCAATTGGCAGGAGCTAATCAAAGATTTTTACGGACCCTTCAGTAAAAATTTGGAAGAAAAATACGAAGAGGTTAAAAAGTTGGTCACGACCGAGAAAACCGATGAAGTCTGCAATCTTTGCGGCAAACCGATGGTCATTAAATTCGGTCGTTTCGGGAAATTCCTCGCCTGCTCGGGATTCCCGGAGTGCAAAAACACGAAGAGCATCGCCCACGCCACTAACTCGATAAATATGAAATGTCCCAAGTGCGTAACGGGGGACGTGATTATTAAACGAACAAAGAGAAGAAGGGTTTTCTACGGCTGCAGCCGCTATCCGGAATGCGATTTTGCGAGCTGGACAAAACCAGAACCACAGGCCTAAGATAGCGTAATGGAACTCGCCGAAGCCTTCAAAGATAGAAATAATCTTCTTTCCAGAGCTTACACTTTCGCAAAAAGGGCTCATGCCGGGCAAATGCGAAAGAGCGGTGAACCCTATTTCAACCATTCCTTGGCGATCGCCCAAAGTCTAGGTGGCTGGGGAATGGATGAAGCCACCGTCGCAGCCGGCTTTCTTCACGATGTAGTAGAGGATACCAAATTTACGCTTGACGACATTGAGCGCGAATTCGGAAGCGAAGTTAAGTTTCTGGTTGATGGCGTAACTAAACTGGGAACGCTGAAGTACCGCGGAAAAGAAGCCCAAGCTGAAAATATGAGAAAGATGATTTTAGCCATGGCCGCAGATCTCCGAGTAATCTTGATTAAGCTTGCCGACCGCCTTCACAATATGAGAACTTTATCCGCCCTGCCTCCGCAAAAACAAAAGCGTATTGCCTTAGAGACAATGGAAATTTACGCGCCGCTGGCTTATCGGTTAGGGATGCAAAGAGTGAGCGGCGAACTTGAGGATCTGGCCTTCCCCTATCTTTATCCCAACGAATACAAATGGCTGGAAGTTAACGTCCAATATCGTTACGAAGAATTGGAAAAATACCTCAAGAAATTGAAACCGATCGTTGAAAATGCCTTATACGATGCGGGCATCAAACCCATCACCATTGATTTTCGCGCCAAGCGCTACTCAAGTCTCTACAAGAAACTCTTGAAGTACGAGATGGACCTGGATAAAATCTATGACCTTGTTGCCTTTAGAATCATCGTGAAAAATGTGGAAGACTGTTATACAGCACTGGGTATTATCCACAAACTCTGGCCGCCCCTTCCCGGCAGAATAAAAGATTACATCGCCTTACCGAAACCAAACGGTTATAGGAGTTTGCACACAACCATAATCGGCCCGGAGCAAAAGATAATTGAGTTCCAGATCAGAACCGAAGAAATGCATAACGTGGCCGAAAACGGCATTGCCGCCCACTGGGCCTATGAAGAGCGAAAAGGAACCAAGGATTATGCGAGAAATCGGACTCCAGTTGCCGATTCTAAGGAAATGGCCTGGGTGGAACAGCTCCGGAGCTGGCAGAAAGAATTTACCGACCCCCAGGAATTTTTGGATTCATTCAAAGTCGATTTCTTCAAGGAGAGAATATTTGCCCTCACTCCGAAGGGTGAGGTTGTTGACCTGCCGCTCGGAGCAACTCCGGTTGATTTCGCTTATCAGATCCACAGTCAACTCGGCGACCAGTGCGTGGGAGCGAAGGTAAACGGCAAAATCGTCCCTTTGGATTACAAACTTAAACCGCAGGACGTTGTTGAGATCATCACCCAGAAAGGCAAAAAACCCTCGCCGTCATGGTTAAACTTCGTCATCAGCCCAGGCGCGAAGCATCATATTAAAAGCGCCATAAGAAAATCGGCGGGTCCCGGTTCGATCTTGAGGGACAACAAAAAATATACGGAATTGAAAGTGGTTGCCCTGGACAGAGTCGGCCTTATGAAAGACGTCTCGGGAATCATTTCCCGATCCCACATAAACATTGAGAGTATCACCTCGCGACCGGAGACTCACGGCAAATTTCAGGTAATGAAGTTCAAATGCGAAACGGCCGACAAGGACAAGGTTTGGAAAGTAATCCTTAAATTGAAAAATCTTCCGGAAGTGAAGGAGATTGATTACCGTTTTCTTTAAGCAATCTATCCAAAATCGCCGAAAGCTCTTCTTCCGAATAAAAATTGATGGTGATTTTGCCGGCTTCTCCCTCTCTCCTTAAATCGACTTTTGTGCCCAGCGCCTCCTCCAATCTTTCTTTGAGGGCGTAAGTCTCGGGATCCAGGGCGGTTTCTACTGCAACCACTGCCTCAACTTTAGGAACAGTTCCGCCCCTCACCCGAGATCTGATTTCCCTGACACTCAAATTGTCCCGAAGAATCTCGTTGAAAAGATTTTGCTGACTTATGATATCCGACACCGCAAGGAGCATTCTCGCCTGACTTTCCGATAAATGTCTCAATGCAACCGCTTCCTGAATTTCAGAGGGGAGATTCAGCAGCCTCAAGGCGTTCGCAATAACCTCGCGACTCTTGCCAACCTTAACCGCGATTTCTCTTTGCGTGAGGCGGAATTCATCCTGGAGTCGCGCAAAAGCTCTGGCCGCTTCTATGGGATTCAAATCGGCTCTCTGGATATTTTCGATTATGGCAATCTCAAGCTTCTGGCGTTCCGAGGGTTCTTGTCTCACGATCACGGGAACAGTCCTAAGGCCCGCAATTTTGGCGGCCATTAACCTTCTTTCTCCGGCGATCAATTCGTATTCAACAATGGTTCCATTTTCGGTTTCGATTTCAATTTTTGAGACAACGAGCGGCTGGAGAACGCCGAATTCTCTGATAGAATCGGCGAGTTCCCTTAAGCGCTCCTCGTCAAAATCAACTCTCGGCTGCTGGGGGTTGGGGCGGATTTTTTCAACTTCAATATGAAAAATCGCCATTCCCCCGCTTCCCGGACGAGGGGCGAGCCCAAAAGACTCCTCCGGTTTTCTCTCCTCTTGTCTCCCAGAATTTTCAGATTCTTCTGAAGAAGGAATTGCTGAATTAAAATCGTTTTCCATAACTTCGTATTTACTATAGCTTCATTTTATGGCATTATCAATTGTGTGAGAGCCGAAGTGGTGAAACCTGGCAAACACGCGACACTCAAAACGTCGTGGGCGAAAGCCCTTGTGGGTTCAAATCCCACCTTCGGCACAAAATAATGTCGAAACAAAAATTGCCTGAAGTAAATTTTGAATGGATGCCGCAACTCGCTTACGCTGTTGGACTTTTAGTAACAGATGGAAATTTATCAAAAGACGGCCGGCATATTACAATGCGGTCATCGGAAAGAAAACTCCTTAATACCTTCAAAAAATGCCTTGGACTTAATAACAAAATTGGATTTACAAAAGGACAGAGAGGATATAGAGTCCAATTCGGAGATGTTCAATTTTACCGATGGTTGCTGAAAGTCGGTTTATTCCCGACAAAAACATATACGATTGGTGAAATAGATGTCCCCGACAAATTCTTTAGAGATTATTTCCGCGGATGTCTAGACGGTGACGGAAATATTCATACCTATCAAGATATGTACAATGTATACCGCGGCCGCCGATACACTACACAAAGATTATTTATACGAATTGTATCCGCAAGCAGAAAGCATATTGTTTGGCTTCAAAATAAAATAAAAACCCTTATGGGTCTAAACGGTGCAATAATTAATGCCCCGGCCGCGGATGAACGCCGCGTACCAATATGGGCGCTTCAATTCGCCAAGAATGAATCGCTGCGGCTTATTGATTGGATTTATTATAAATCAGACATTCCGTGCCTTGAACGGAAAAGAAATACTGCCGAGCGCGCTATTAATATAATTTCAAAACAAAGACGCCGAGAGTATACCAGAATATAATAAATCCAGCTAAAAACATCGGCTCGAACCATATTTTAATTTTGGGGGAAGAAAAATTTTTAATCATATATGAAACTCCAATTTATTCTTGATAAAAATTATGAAAAGCAATTTATCAAAAACAAAAAATCTTGGCAGTATATTGATGAGCAGCACAAAATATCTTTGAAATTTCTTGAACTGACTAAGAATCTTTACCAAAAATCCTGGGATGAAATTAACGATGAATTTTCTGATTACATCGAAAAGACAACTGGCTATAAATGGTTTTACGATACTTATGAATGTGTGGTATCCGTAGTTCATAGTGGAATTTCTAACTGGGGCAGTGCGCCAAAAATTATTCGCGGCTGGGAAGAAAACCCCTATTCTATGCGGAGGATTACCGCTCATGAATTGATTCTTTCTCATTATTTTGAAATTCATAAAAGACATTATAAAGATTCGAAACTCACCGATGGGCAAATTTGGGCATTGGCAGAGATTGCCGCGTTCGCATTAACTTCATTGACTCCAACTGTGAAAAATTTTTGGCCGTGGAATACGGAATATTACACAAACCATAACTATCCCCATATCGTAAATCTTCAGAACGAGCTAAAAACCATTTTCTTATCAATGAGAAATTTTGATGAATATATTGATAAAGGAATATCATTGGTTAAGAAATATCCTAATATGAGTCCGGACCAAAAATGAATTTGCCGCCAAAGAAAAACTTGAAATTGTCAGCGGTGCGGCTCCGCCGCCTTTCCGAATTTTCGCGGGGGAATTCCTCGCCGCCTATGGCAGCGAAATGCGTTCGGACTAATTCAAGAATACTGCACCAGAATTATGGTCTTTGACGCTCTCTATTACTTAAGCAAAAAAAGATTCTACGGACTTATCGGCCTTGGCCTCATAATGGCTTCGTTTTTTTACTGGCGTCTTCCTTTCACCAATTTTAATCTGCTCATTTTTAATTCCCTTTTTTTAGTCGGAAATATTCTCTTTTTTGATTTTCTTTCCTATGAACTGACCGGCTCATCATTGTTTCATTCTAAAAAACGAGGTATTAAACTCTCTTCCCGAATTCTATTTGTAGGAATTGTTTTTGGTCTCATCTTAGAAATCTATGCTCATTGGCTAGGGAAACTTTTTTATTTCCCTTATTGGGGTTTGGGATTTTACCTATTTGTCCTTATTCCTGGTTATGCCTTTTATTCGCTATATCTTATTGAAACTTATCTGGGAGTTAAGGCGGTAATTGAACATTTCTTTCATAAAATCAGGAGAGGAAAAGAAAGAGTCGCCGGTTTTAAAAAACTATTTATGGCGCTGGGGCTTTTGGGGGCCTTGGGCATTGGGGCCTCGACTGCCCTCATTTTTCTTAAAACTACATTCGGAGTTAATGCGAAAGAATTTATTTCGATCATCAACAATCCGTTTATAAACGCGGCTTTCTCGGGCTGGAATTCCGTCATTTTCTGGTCTGCAACCGCAATTTCTTTTTGGTTCTTTTTGGAATACCTGGAATATGAAAGGCACGAAACATCTATGCTCTATGAAACAATTAAAGGTAATTTCGCCCCCGTTGCTGCGGTTTTTATTTCCGCTTGGATTTCAGCAATATTATACGAAGTGCTTAACCTTCCCGGCGGACTTTGGAGATATCAAAACATTCCTTTTTCGGAAATAACGCTTTTTGGCGTTCCTTTATTCGTCTACCTTTTTCTTTGGCCTTCCCACTATCTGGCTCTCTTTTCTCTATATAGATTAATATTTAAAAGGGAGTCGGAAGAGATTTGGAAGTAGTATTTGAGGAATTTAGAGATTTCTTTCTAAGAATCAGTTTGGCTAGATAGAACCCCAGGACGCCTACAATGATCCCTCCCAAAATATCTGACGGGAAATGAACTCCGGCGGCAACCCTGCCAAAACCGACAATTAAAGTTGAGATACCCAACCAAATACCTAATTTTCTATTCAAAGAAAAAATCAGTAAAACGATTGGCGTCAAAAACGCCATATGGCCGGAAGGAAAAGAACCCAAAGCTTCGTGGCTGATTAACGCTTGAACCCCGGACTCTTGAAACGGACGAGGGACGTTATAAAAAAATCTTATGACCTCGGTCAGTATGCCGCGCGAGATAATTAAAGAAAGTATTCCTAAGAGAGAAAGCGAAATCTGATTTTTTCGCCCGCTTACTTTAAAGAGAAGATAAAATAGGACGGCGAGAAGTATAAAATAGATAAGATATTCCGCCGAAAAAATAAAAAGCCAATCAAGCGCAGTCGCCCGATGGCTAAGCCCATAAATAAAATCAAAAATCGCTTTATCGGCGGACATAAGGCAAAAGCCCCATGAACCTGGCGCGCTTGATAGCGCGGGCGAGGAGCCGCTGATGCTTGCTGCAGGTACTCGTATGAATGGGGTCGATAATTTTCGCCTGACCGGAAGTAAATCTCCTCAAGAGATCGACTTCTTTGTAATCAATATCGATCGAGTTCTGCGAGCAGAAAAAACACTGTTCCTTCTTCATAGCGGATTAAAACGGTAAATCTTCGGGCTTGATATCCCCTTCTTCCAAATCAATGGTCGGCATTTCGGCCGCTTCCTTCTCCGGAGGCTCTCCTCCAGATGCCTCGCCCTGCTTCCTGGGGCCAAGTTGGATTCTCTCTCCGATTATTTCGGTTGTCTTCCTCATCTGGCCGTCTTTGCCCTCCCAAGACCTCGTCTGAAGCCTTCCCTCAATTAAGACCAGTCCTCCTTTCTTCAAAAATTGATTGGCGATTTCCGCCTGCCTGCCCCAAACAACAACATTATGAAACTCGGTTGACTCTTTCTTCCCGCCGCTCCTGTCGGTCCAGTTCCTGTTGGTTGCAACAGAAAACGTGGCCACCTGATCTCCCGAGGGGGTGGTTCTAAGCTGCGGATCGGCGGTTAATCTGCCCAAAATTAAAACTTTATTTAAATTCATTGTTTACTTCAATATCTCTTCCAGCTTTTTCTCCAAAGCCTCATTGCTAATGCCCGCCTTCGGGGCCTCACTAACCGGCCCGATTTCACGAGCGCGCGGGTACTCCTCTCTTCTCACAATGGCTCCCTTGGGCAGGCCTCTCACAATCAAAAACCTGATGATTTTTGAATCGAGCTTCAGGGCACGCTCAAGCTTTACAACTTCTCCCCGGTCCATTCTGAAATTAAGATAGCCAAAATAAGCCTCCTCATGATTCTTTATGGGGTAGGCCAGCTTGATTTTATTCAATCCGCTTTCAGATACGATCTCGGCTTCATAATCAGATAGATGCTTAAGGAGAGCTTGAAAATCGCCCTCTTCGCGCGTGAGGAATGAAATCTCATAAGATGCCATTTGCTCTTCGTCCATAAGCATGAAGTTAACAAAAAGATCCTATAAAGTCAACACATTCGACTGGCTCAGTGTTGATGCTGAGCTTGCCGAACGCATCAACGTATTTCCTCACGAAGCGGACTCTGACAGAATCTCTTTCGGGGAAGGCAAATCAGTCGCTCGAACCGCATCTTCGTTTATGTTGGAACCGACCGGAACCAACCGACCGATAATGACATTCTCCTTAAGACCTCGGAGATAATCGATTCGGCCTTCGCTCGCCGCTTTAATAAGAACCCTGGCCGTCTCCTGAAAGGACGCGGCCGAAAGCCAGCCATCGGCGGCCAGAGCGGATTTGGTAATGCCAAGCAGAAGTTCTTCGCCGCGCGCCGGTTCCTTGCCCGAAGTTTTCATCTTGCGGTTCATTTCGAAAAATCTTGATTTGTCCAAAACGTCTCCGACCGCGAAATCGGTATCGCCCGACGAGGCAACTCTTACGCGACCGAACATTTGCTTGACAATGATTTCCAGGTGCTTGTTATTCACCGTGCTGCCTTCGGAAACATAGATCCTTTGGATTTCCCTTATGATATACCGGTAAGTCACATCCTTGCTCTTCATTTTATAGAGCTCTTTCAAATCAACGCTTCCCTCGGTGAGCTCGTCGCCCGGCTCAACTTTATCTTTGGGTTTAACCAAAACTGCCTGGGATCGGAGGACCTGATACTCGAGAATTTTCTCTTTCTTGCCCTTCTCGGCTTTGATATGAATTATCCTATAAGATCCTTTCTCTTCGACTTTGGTCACTTGTCCCGAAACGTCGGAAAGGACAGCCTTACCCTTAGGCACTCTCACCTCAAAAATTTCTTCAACTCTCGGCAATCCGGAAGTGATGTCTTTGCCAGCCACCCCACCCGCATGCCGGGTACGCAATGTGAGCTGCGTCCCCGGCTCGCCGATTGATTGGGCAGCCACAATGCCCACCGCCTCCCCGACTTTAACCGGCTGGTTGTCTCCTAAGTCTAACCCGTAGCACTTGGCACAGATGCCATAGAGAGTTTTGCAGGTTAACGGGGATCTTACTTCAATCTCCTTGATGTCAGAGTTTTCAATTTCCCTGGAAACGTCCCCGTCCATGATGCTGCCCGCTTCAACGACGATTTTTCTCCCGATCTTCACGTCCTCAAGCGCTGTTCTCCCAAAAAGACGCGTCGCAAAACCCTGACCGAACTCATCGCCGTCAGCGCGATAAAGAGTTATTCCCTCTTTGGTCTTGCAGTCTTCGTCTCTTACAACAACGTCTTGGGCAACGTCAATAAGGCGCCTGGTTAAGTATCCGGCCTCCGCAGTTTTCAGAGCCGTGTCAGCCATTCCTTTCCTCGAACCATGGGTGGAAATGAAATATTCCAAACCGCTGTGACCCTCCTTGAGAGAAGTTCTGATGGGAAGCTCGATCTCATCTCCTTTGGGATTAACAACGAGGCCCTTAAGCCCCATGATAAGAAGCGGCTGTGCCCATGAACCCCTAGAACCTGAATCAACTATCACATAAACCGGATTGTCCTCGGTTAGAACTTTGGGGATGACCTTGGCAATTTCGGCCTTCACTTCGTGCCAGATTTCAATAATCCTTGCCTTTCTTTCTTCGCCAGTCAGAAATCCGCTCTGGAACTGCTCCTCAATTAAAACAACTTTTTCTTCGGCTGACCTCATGATGGCGGGTTTTTCTTTCGGCGGAACAAGATCGTCAATCCCCCAGCTGACTCCCGATTGAGTTGCGTAAGCGAATCCCAAAGTTTTAATGCTATCAAGAAGACTGGTGGTCTTCACAGCGCCATACTTAGTGATAAACTGGCCGATAAGTTTGGCCAGCTTCTTGGCGTTCATTGTTTCATTAATGAAGCCGAAATCAGCGGGAATTATTTCATTGAATATGAGCCGCCCGCAGCTTGTTTCAATCTCCTTCGACCCGTAACCGAGCTTCACCGGCGCGTTAATGGCGATTTCATCAAAATCATAGGCCAGCTTTACCTCTTCCAGGCTGGCAAATCTCTTCCCCACGCCCCTTGTTCCCTCTACAATCTTGGTCAGGTAGTAGCAACCCAGAACAATGTCGTTGGTGGGATAGGTCACGGACTCGCCGGAAGCGGGCTTAAGCAGATTTTTACTCGAGAGCATGAGCGTTTCAGCCTCGGCCTGAGCCTCCTCCGACAGAGGCAAGTGAACCGCCATCTGGTCGCCGTCAAAGTCAGCGTTAAAAGCGGTTGTAACCATTGGTGGAATCTGGATGGCCAAATCCTCGATCAGAATCGGTCTGAAAGCCTGGATATTGAGGCGATGAAGCGTCGGCGCGCGGTTTAAAAGCACCTTTCTATTGGCAATGACTTCTTCCAAAATTTCCCAAACTTCAGCCGGAGCCTGGTCAATCAGTCTATTGGAACTCTTGACGTTATAGGCCAAACCCCGTTCCATAATCTTGGAAATTACAAAGGGACGGAACAATTCCAGAGCCATTCGCTTGGGAAGCCCGCACTCATCCAACGCCAAGTTGGGGCCGACAACGATTACCGATCTTCCGGAATAATCAACGCGCTTCCCCAAAAGATTCTGCCGGAAGCGCCCCTGCTTTCCCTTCAACATGTCGGCTAAGGAGCGGAGCGCCCGACGTATGCCAACCGTGGGTTTTGAAGTGGCGCGCGCCGAATTATCAACCAGGGAATCTACCGCCTCCTGGAGCATTCTTTTTTCGTTAATCACGATCACATCCGGCGCTTTAAGTTCCAAAAGTTTTTTCAAGCGATTGTTTCTGTTGATGACTCTTCGGTAGAGATCGTTTAAGTCGGAGGTCGCGTATCTTCCGCCATCCAAGGCGACCATGGGACGCAATTCCGGGGGGAGGATGGGAAGAACTTCCATCACCATCCACTCCGGCCGCATGGAGTTTTTGATCATCGACTTGAAAAGTTTTAGCCTCAAAAGAAGCTTCTTCACTCTCATTTCATCCTTCGATGTCTCAAGCTCACGCTCGATTTCAGAAACAGTTTTTTCCAAATTAATTCCCTCCAAGATTTTCCTGATGCCTTCCCCTCCGCTCCCGATCGTAAAGACGTTGCCGAAACGCCTTCCTAAATCACCGAACTCTTTCTCCTCAATCACCCGGCCGGGGCGAAGATTCTTCAGAATCTCTTTGGTCACGACGACCGCGGTTTCAAGTTCTTTCTTAACCGTTTTCCCGCCCTTCTTTGATTTAAACTCCCGGCCTACCTCTTCCAAGGCAGCTTTCCTTTTCTCCTCGTCAACCGAGGTCACAATATAAGCGGCGTAGTAGGCAACTTTCTCAATTTTTTGAAGCGGCTGATCCAAAGCTAAACCGATCCGGGACGGAATGCTTCGAAGAAACCAGGGGTGAACAATCGGAGCGGCCAGCTTAATGTGGCCCATTCTTTCGCGCCGCACCGCGGAACGAGTCACCTCAACTCCGCACTTGTCACAAATGACGCCTTTGTATCTTATCTTTCTGTACTTGCCGCAGTAACATTCCCAGTCCTTGGTCGGCCCGAAAATCCTCTCCGAGAAAAGGCCGTCCTTCTCCGGGCGCTGGGTTCGGTAGTTAATCGTCTCGGGTTTAATAACCTCGCCGTATGACCACGACAAAATATCCTCCGGAGAGGCAACTTTGATTTTTAAACCTTTAAATTCTTCCCTATCCATTTTGACGTTTTCGCCTCCTGCCAAAATCGCTGTCTTCCTCTTCAGCGACCGTTATGATGTTTAATCCCAGCGCCTGAAGTTCTTTAATCATGACGTTGAAAGACGCCGGAATGTTGGGATTTCTTATTTTCTCTCCGCGAATAATGGATTCATAAGCCGAGGATCTTCCCATCACGTCATCGGACTTGATGGTCAACATCTCCTGCAATGTATAGGCGGCACCGTACCCTTCGAGCCCCCAGACCTCCATTTCTCCAAATCTTTGACCTCCCAACTGCGCCTTCCCGCCCAACGGTTGCTGGGTAATCAAGGAGTAGGGCCCAGTTGAACGAATGTGAATCTTGTCAACCACCATATGATTCAGTTTCATCATGTAAATCACTCCCACCGTTACCTGCCGGTCAAAGGATTTGCCTGTCCGCCCGTCGTACAAAGTCGCCTTGCCGCTCTCGGGCAATCCCGCCTTCTTTAATTCATTCTTAATCTCTTCTTCGGAGGCCCCGGCAAAAATAGGAGTATAGGCGCGATAGCCTAAAGTGCGAGCCGCCAGTCCCAAGTGAGTTTCAAAGATCTGGCCCAAGTTCATTCTTGAGGGGACTCCCAATGGATTCAAAATCACGTCCACGGGCGTTCCGTCTTCCAAGTAAGGCATGTCTTCCATGGGCAAGACCAAAGAAACCACTCCCTTGTTGCCGTGACGCCCGGCCATCTTGTCGCCGGCTCTGATGTTTCGGAGTTCCGCCACTTGAACTTGAATGCGGAAAATTATTCCGGGCTCGAGTTTATCGCCTTTCTCTCTCGAGAAAATCTTAATCCCCACGACTCTCCCTCGCTTTCCGTAAGGCAACAAGAGCGAGGTGTCTTTGACGTCCCTGGTCTTTTCTCCGAAAATCGCGCGGAGCAGCCTTTCTTCCGGAGTAAACTCGCTCTCGCCCTTGGGAGAAATTTTTCCGACTAGAATATCGCCGCCTTGAACTTCGGCTCCGATCCTCACAATTCCCTCTTCATCCAGATTCTTCAATTTATCCTCAGGAGCGTTGGGAATATCGGGTGTCGTAATCTCCGGACCAAGCTTGGTCTCTCGGACATCGATTGGGAAATCTTGGATATGAATTGACGTGTAGCGGTCGTGATGCTGAACTCTTTCCGACAAAATCACGGCGTCCTCAAAATTGGCTCCTCCCCAAGACATAAAAGCGACGACCAGATTTTGCCCCAAAGCCAAAACCCCGCCATCAATGGCCGGGCCGTCCGCCAAAATATCCCCTTTCTTCACCTTATCCCCTTTTCCGACTAACGGCCTTTGGGAAACAGCCATGTACTGGTTACTCATCTTGAATTTGTCCAAATCATAGCGGGTGGTCTTGAGGTCGACGCCCCTTAGAGCTATGTGATTGCCATCGACTTCGGAAACAACGCCATCCTGGGCGGCAATGACCAAGTGGCCCGAGTCTCTAGCCACTTTCTCCTCCAGTCCGGTTCCGACATAAGGCGCTTCGGGTTTTACGCAGGGCACGGCCTGCGTCTGCATGTTCGAAGCCATAAGGGCGCGGTTGGCATCGTTGTGTTCCAGAAATGGGATGAGGGAGGTGGCAACCGAGGCCAGCTGATTAGGGGCGATGTCAATAAAATCCAGGTCTTTGGCGGCGCAAATTCCCGGATTGCCGTTGACTCTCGCATCAACCTGTGAGAGAGAAATCACCCCGTTTTTATCAAACTTAACGCCGCCCGACCCGATTTTATATTTCATCTCTTCCGAAGCATCAAGCCAGACAATTTCATTCACCATCTTTCCATTCTTAACCTTCATATAAGGAGTGATCAAAAATCCGTGCTCGTTTAACCTGGCGTAGTTAGCTAATTGGTTTACCAGACCGATGTTTTGCCCCTCCGGAGTCTGGACCGGGCAAATTCTTCCGTAGTAAGAAGAGTGAACGTCGCGGACCTCCATCCCGGCGCGCTCGCGGGTAAGCCCCCCCGGACCAAGAGTTGTGAGCCTCCTCTTATGTTCAACTTCCGCCAACGGATTAACTTGGTTCATAAATTGAGACATCTGCGAAGAAGAAAAGAATTCTTTGACGACCGCCATGAGCGGTCTCGGATTAATAAGCTGCGCCGGAGTAAGCCCAGTCAAATCCTGGGTGGACATCCTGTCTTGAACATTTCGACGGAGTCTCGCAAAACCGACTCTCAAACGGCTTTCCAAAAGTTCTCCCACGGGCCGCACACGCCTGTTGCCCAAGTGATCAATATCGTCTTCTTCAGCCTGAACGTCTCCGTTCAAACGCATAATTTCCTTCACGATTCTTGTTAAATCTTCCAGTGCCAAGAGACGGCTCATCGAGACGTTAACGCCGAGACGCTGATTCAATTTAAATCTCCCAACAGCCGAGAGATCATAGCGGTCAGCCTGCGTGAACATGGCGTCAATCAGTTTCTTGGCTTCCTCAACCGTCGCCAGGTCACCGGGGCGCACGCGTTTATAAATTTCCAAATAAGAGTCATTGGTCGTTTTAGCCGGATCTTTCTTCAAGGTGGGGGCAATAACATTGCCGAAGGTTTTCAGAATTTCCTCGTCCGAGATCCCAAAAACCCGGAGCAGAGAGGTGGCTGCAATCTTGCGGTGCCTGTCGATCTTAACCCCCACCGAGCCGTCGGGGTCCGTCTCAAATTCCAGCCAGACGCCGCGACTGGGGATGACTTTCGCTCCAAAAAGCCTTTTTTCGCGATAATTATTGAGGGTAAAATAAACTCCGGCCGACCTGATAAGCTGGGAGATCACCACGCGCTCAACCCCGTTTATAATGAAAGTTCCCCGCCCGGTCATTATCGGGAAATCGCCCAGATAAACTTCCTGCTCCTTTTCTTTCTTGTCCCGCTTATTCAAAAACTTCAGTTTAACCCTCAAGGGCGCTTCATAGGTTATCCCCTTGAAGCGCGATTGAATCTCGTCATACTTCGTTTCCCCGAAATAATAATCAGAAAAATAAAGCTCGAAATCTTTACCCGAATAATCCTTAATGGGGGAGATCTCCTTGAATAATTCCTTCAAGCCTTTTTCTTGAAACCACTTGTAAGAATCGGTCTGCACGGCGACCAAATCAGGCTGCTTCGCGAGCGCTCCAGGATGAGATGAAAAGATTTTTATCGGCAATTTTTTCATAGCGCCATAAACAACCTTTCCTTCAGGGAAAGGGTTTGGTTTTTGTTATCTCAAATATTTAATAATGTTTCTTTTGTGCTCTTCAAAGTTCGTGGCGAAAACTGTTTTCCGGTCCTTGGGGTTAGTGAGATAAAAAAGATAGGGAGACTTTTCGGGGTAGAGACTGGCCTCGATCGAATCCTTCCCTGGATTTCCTATTGGCCCCGGCGGCAGACCTTTGTATAAATATGTATTGTAGGGGGAATCAATTTTGTAGTCGTCATCCGTAATCGGGAGACAGCCTTGGCCATCTTTGATATAACAGATCGATGAATCGATTTGGAGAGGAATGTTGGCCGTGAGTCTCTTCCAGATTATTCCCGATATTATCCGGCGATCATAAGAGTCAGGGGCTTCTTTTTCTATTAACGAGGCGACGGTGATGATTTTTTTTAGGTCAGTGCCTTCGGGAACTATCGACCTCACGCGCCTGTCAAAATTGTCCGTGAATTTATGCAAGACCGTAGCCGGTGACTGGGGAACAAAAAACTCGTAGGTGTCCGGGAAAAGATATCCTTCCAAACTTTCGGGCAGACTCCTAAGGGGGATTATTCCTTCATCCGCGAGCAACTTGTCGATTTCATCGACAGTAAGCCCTTCTCTCACGATTACGGTCTTTAAGACCGCGGGGGCGGGCGTGGGACGGACAAGGAGACGCACTCCTAAAATCAAAAGAGCTGTAAAAAAGATGATTGCGAGGGGCGAAAGATCCTTTAAAGACCGCATCAAAAACCAGCTCGCCTTTCAGCAGTGTTTAAGATGATACCGAGGAGAAGAGCCACTGTCAATAGGTTACTCCCCCCGTAGCTAACGAGGGGCAGGGAGAG
>CAZSQQ010000003.1:31489-38714 GCA_964609135.1 uncultured Candidatus Saccharibacteria bacterium | reverse complement strand
AGCTGGGGAGCGCTGGATGCCTGCGCGACGGGGAACGTCTGCACTGGCGCAGGTGAAGAGAGCAGCTCTTCGAGGGCCGGGAGAAGACGCTCCCGGACGTCAGCTAGGCGCCGCTCACGGCGACTCCTCACTGCCTCCAATTGGTTCCACCTCTTCAGTGCGTTCTTGAGACCCGGGATCTCCTCGTCCCGGTATCTCGCGCGCCGCGCCTCGAGCTGACCGCGAGTGGGATCAGGCCTGCGTTGCATTCTCCGTTTTTCCTCCAAAATCAGCGGTTGCGTTGCCGAGATGTAAAGGTGCGAAGGGGAATTCCGACTGAACCTTTTCTCGTAAGAAGCTTCAAGTCAGTCCATCTAGGTTGCGCCTCCCAGACGTACAACCCAGACAGAGTGAATCGCCACTCCCTACGCCTTTCTTGAGTCGGAGGGTTTCTCGTCCTTTCGATTCCGATCGGTTACGAGCCCCCGCCTCTAAAGATTTCTTATGAAGTCTTGAGGGGCGGAGACTAGCCCGAAACAAAAACCGACCTTCTTGGAAGGTCGGTTTTGCGGTATGTTCTTACTTTCTAAATCTACATGCTGACAAAACCAACCTTCCCTTCAATAAGGCCGAGGACGATAATAAGTTCGAGGTTGTTTTGTTTAACTGGATTCATTTACTAAGGATTAGTATATAACAAGGCGCAAAAAATGACAAGGGGCGTTCTGTGGATAATTTTATCTAACCGCCCTATCAAACTCGGCCATTAAATTTTTATACTTCTCGTTCAGGTTATTAATCGCTTCCGCCTCTTCATTCATTATTTTGATTGTAGACTTGATTATCGCTCCTATCTTGCGGCTGTCCTCACCGCTAAAGCGGGAGTTCAGCGCCCGAAGAAGCTGATAGGTGTGATCGTTGTAATCAATGAGTCGCTGAACAATTTGAGAAGCGTCAACCGTCGCTTGGAGTCCGATGGCGGAAGCTTGATTTTTCCCAATATCGGGAAGTTTCTTGGCCATAATCTCGAGTTCCGAAGAAAGGGCTAAGGCTCTACCCCTCGCCTTCTTGTTAGCCGCGAGCTCCTGCAAAACCAGATCATAGGCCTTGGAATAATTTCCCTTCTCGTCCTCCTTGCTCACAAGTTCCAGGTTTTTCCCGGATTCCTTAGACAAAGCCACAATCTCCTCGGCAATCGCGGCTCCTCGAGAACGGGCATCCAAAAATTCTTGAGGAACTACCGGATCTCCAAAACCTCCTATTACTCTAAGTAAAAATAAGGCCCCGAGAACCAGACCCACAAGAATCAGAAATTGCTCTCTACTCCTCAACCGACCGAATTTGCCGATAGGCATTTATTTATCAATCTACGATGAGCAATTTTACCATAATCAAGCATTTTTTAAATGCTTCTCGCCAAAAGCGAAATCTTAACTACTAAGTTAACTGGGCAGAGATTTTAACGCTTCAATCTCCCTTCCCAATCTTTCTTCAATATCGGAGGCTAAATCGGGAATTCGAGCCGCGTACTCGGTAAATTTTTCTTCCAAGCTACCGGGGTTAGCAAGAGCCTTCCGAACTTCTTTAACTTGGGTCTCGGTTAAGCGATTCATAAAAGTTTCGAGAATCATATTCTCGAAGTGTTCGCTTAGAGTTTTCACCAGTTTATCTCTCTCACCTCCGCTCAACACCAAATAGCCCGGCGAATCAAGAACCTGTTTAACCGAAGAATCGATGTAATTGGAAAATGGATCGGTCATAATTCTTTTAATTATTTTCTGCTGGCTTCAAAAATCCTTTGGATTAGGCCCTTAACTTTGGGAGTAAACTTTAGCACGGTATCTTTGGGTAAAATGATCTGGCTCGTGGCTTCAGTTGAGCCCCATCCAGCTGTTTTATCAATGAAATCAATGCCTGACGCCTTAGCAACAGCTCTAGTTGCTTTAATAGCCTCGCTCAGCGTCGGATCCCTACCAAATGCCTCTTTGAAGTACCTCGCAATAGTGGTTAGTCCGTTAACTCCTTTAGGGAGAGGGACATTTTCTGACAGACCGCTTAATTTGGGGGTTAAAGATGGCGTCTCAATAAGTTCTTGAATTATTTTTTTCATCGCCGGAGTAAACTTAAGGTCGGCGTCAGCAGGTAAAATGACCTGGCTCGTGGCTTCAGTTGAGCCCCATCCAGCTGTTTTATCAATGAAATCAATGCCCGATTCCTTGACAACGGCTCTCGTCATTCTCAAAAGTTCTGCTTGCGTCGGCTTTTCGCCGAGAGCTCCCTCTAAGTATTGAGCGACGGAGCTTAGGCCATTATTGCCTTTAGGAAGATGAACTGTCTCTGGTAAAGCTTTTAATTCTGGAGGGAGATCTGGAACTTTAGGAATCTCCTCGGCGACCGGCACCGGCGGTACTTGGGGAATCTCCGGAATCTTTCCACTGGCAATTTGCTTCAAGACATTCTTTGTCGCTTCACTACCGGTCTTCAATTCAAATCCCGTTCTAAGTTGGTGCTGATCGACGCCTTCGGTTAATCCCCAACTGGGAACCTTAACGCCTGATTCCTTTGCGATTGTTCTAGCAACCACGAGAATCTCTGCGTTGGTAGGATCTCTGTGCAGGATGTTTTCTAAAAGTTTTGATGATTCATTCCAGACATTGGAACCGGAAGGTAAATTTACCGATAAACCTAATTTTTCTATATCCGCTAATGAAACCGCTATCAAAGCTGCCTTTTTAGCGGCAGCGTCTGCAGCTTCTTGGGCTGCCTTATCTGTGGCTTCTTTAGCTGCCTTTTTAGCGGCGGCAGCAATTTCTTCTGGAGTTTGAGTTGGAATTCCCGTAAGTTTATCGGGTTGAGCAACATCGCCAGGCTTTGGTGGTGCACCGGTTGCTCCAGGTTTTGGAGGAGCATCGGTTGCACCTGGTTTAGGTGGTGCGTCGGTCGGCCCCGGTTTAGGAGGTACCTCTGTTGTACTTGGAGTTGGACCATGTGTTGCCTCTGGTCTCGGAGTAGGTCCTGGTGTTCCAGTCGGAGTAGCTTCAGGACTCGGAGTTGGAGTAACCCCTGGGGTTGGGCTTGGGGCTCCGGTGGGGCTTGGTCTTGGTGTTGAAGATGCTTCGGTAGCGCCAGGAATACCTCTTGGAGTAGGCGGTGCTTCCGTCCCAGTTGGAGCTACTGGCTGCGCTATCCCCGAAGGTGATGTCCCGGGGGAAGGAACCGCTTGCGATGGGACTGATGGGCCTGCCGGCTGTTGGACACCTTCCCCGCCTCTCGTTAAGCCAGCCCAAAACTCTCCCAATCCCTTGCCGGGATCTATATCTATGCCGTGTTCTTTGGCCAAACTCCCTATGGCGCCGGCTATATCAATATGATTGGCCTGCGAAACTTCTATCCAGACTCCGGCGACCGTTCCACCGATTGCTCCGATTACCGCTCCTCTTAAAATGGCGTTTCTTAATTTTGTCAGATCAACTTGTTTCGACTCCTGTATTTCTCTTATGAGGTCGTCTCTTGCATCCAACGGTCTAAACCCTTCTCCTCCCTCGCCAGCCGTAATCCCTTGGAGCTTTATCATTTCACTAACCAAGTCAACCAATGACTTACCTCCTTTTTCAGACTGACGTTTGAAAGCGACGTTTAAGTACCTTAATTGATCGCTAAGTTCTTCTTCGAGCGAAGATTTGCCGCCCATGAAGTTCAATCCCTTAGCCAACAGCGACTCTTTGACCTGCTTGTGGCGCTCTCTTGCCTCTTTAATTTTCGCTCTTAATTCTTGAGATTTTTGTAGAAAAGTCTCTTGGGAAATTTCGGTCCCGCCTCCCAAAATTTCTTTCACGAATGAACCGTAGGCCCTTCGCTCTTTATATACTTCCTTGGCCAATCCGGCCGCGGCACCACCTACCGCACCGGCTGTGGCCGCAATCGGAATTCCCACAGTTCCGAGTGATACCCGAACGGCAGATCGTACGGCAAACCCAGCGACCGCACCCGCTATGAGTTCTCCTTTCCTGTGCCAGGAGGAAACGGCCGCCGACGCGAAGAATCTAACTACTGGTGTGTTAAAAATTCTTCCTCTTAGCCCTTTCTCTACCTTATCTTCGATTTCTTTTTCGACAGCTGCGCTTGGCCTCTCCTTGCCTCTACCGGGGAGCTTATCTATGAGTCCTCCGACAACAGCTTTTATGGTGTCCTTAAGATTTCTTTCTCCCTCTTTATCTTCCTGGGCTTCTTCCTCTAATTTTCTTCGAAATTCAGAGACGTCACCAACTTGATTTGTCCAATTAGTACCATAACGTCTTAGAGCTAAAAGCATAACTTCTTGATCTGAAAGCTTACCGGTTTCTTCTTTTGTTAGTCGTGGAAGGGTTACCTTTGCTCCTTTTACTTTTTCCTTCTCCGCTTTCTTTCTAGCTTTCTCGGCTTCCTTTTCAGCCTCTTTTTCATCTTTGCGTTTCTTTTCTTCTGCTCTCTTTGCTTCCTTTTCAGTCTCCCTCTTATCCTTTTCTGCTTTTTTTCTAGCGGCTTTTTCTTCGGAGGTCTCCTTTTTGCTCACGTTACCAAACTCTCTTTCATATTCGGCTCTTTTGGCTTTATCTGCAGTTTCCCTTGCTTCTTTTTCAGCTTTCTCTGCTTCTTTTCTAACCTTCTTGTCAGATTCCTCTTTATCTTTAGCCGCTTTATCTTCCGGGGTCCCTCTTCCAAAGAATGGAAAACGACGCCCTTTCTTGGGGGCGACGGGTCCGGCTGCTGGGGTCGCTCCATCCTCTGGAGCTGGTTCGTCAGTGCGAGCCGCCTCATCTGGAACTTCAGCGGCCGGCAATTCACCAGCAGCAGGACCTTCGGCTCCCGGCAATAAATCTCTTTCTGGATCTCCCGGCCCTTTGGGCGCTCCTTCCATTTGGTTAGACCATAGCATACAAAGTCAACATAGTCAAGCTAAACCTGATAACTTTCTTTACAACAAGGAACTCCTACCTTAAATTTATAGGTACGCGGGCATCGTATAGTGGCTATTATACTTCCTTGCCAAGGAAGAGACGGCGGTTCGATTCCGCTTGCCCGCTCCCTCCTTCGTCCTGAGTCTGCCGAAGGACTACGGACGGCAAGCCACGAGGGGAGTTTAGGTAAGTGGTATACCAGCGGTCTCCAATCCCGCACCTTTCAAAAATTCCGGGTCCATAGTTCAGTGGTAGAATGTCGCTCTCCAAAAGCGATGACCGAGGTTCGAATCCTCGTGGACCCGCCAGAGAAAGGTGCGGGACGATTCCCCTAAAACATTAGCAGGGCTAATGTTCGGGCCGAACCCAAAGGGTTTTAGCCTCAACTCCCGCTAAACTATTTTTACGAAATTCTTTTTGCCAGCCTTAATAACTCTACCGGTTTTGGAAACCGAGATTGTTTCTTTGGGGTTCGAAATCTTCATCCCATCAACTTCCACACCGCCTTGTGTAATCAATCGATAAGCCTGGCCTTTGCTCGGGGCGAGTTTTGCAGCCACCAAAACATCAACTAAACTCATTTTGGATTTCTTGAGTTTAACACTTCTTAATCTGCTTGGCAGTCCTTTGTTCGAAAAAACTTTTTCAAATTCTTCTTGGGCTTGACGAGCCGCCTTCTCGCTATTAAGTTGTTTTACAATTTCGAAGGCCAGCTCTTTTTTATAAATTATGGGGTTTTCGCCTTTTTTAATTGATTTATCAATTTGCTTAACTACGTTCTCTTGAACATCGGTTAGGTATTCAAATCCTTTAACGATAATGTCATCGGATAGGGCCATGATCTTCGCAAAAAGTTCGGCGGGTTTATCGGTTAAGGCGATAACATTACCTTCGCTTTTTCCGATTTTCCGACCCTTCACGTCTGCTAAAAGCGGCGTTGTCATCACGAACTTCTCTCGTCTTTGCATTGCCCTCACAAGATGCCTGCCCATAAGCATGTTGAAGGTCTGGTCAGTCCCTCCAACTTCCAAATCCACCTTCATGGCAACAGAGTCGTAGGCTTGAAGCAATGGGTATAAAAATTCACGGAGGTTAACCTCCTTCCCTTTTTTCGCTCTCTCTCTATAGAGATCTCTTTCGGCAAGTTGAGAAAGGGTGAAGTTCCCGGCTATACCGAGAATATCAACTAAGGTCAATTTATTTAACCAATCACCGTTGAATAAGATTTGGGCCGCGTTCTTTCCCTTAAAACGAACTATTTTACCCGCCTGTTTTACGTAATCTACAGCGTTTTTTCTTAACTGTTCTCGCGTAAAGAATTTCTCTCTCGCGGTCTTCTTTCCAGAGGGGTCTCCCGCCTGCCCGGTCCCATCACCAATAAGAAAAATCACCTGGTGGCCCAATTCTTGCCACTGCTTCAACTTCCTTAAACCGACCATATGGCCGACATGAAGCTCTCTCCCTGTCGGATCAAAGCCTTGATACAGTCTTATTTTTTTACCAGACAAGAGTAACTTCTCTAATGTTTCTTTTGAGGGGTAAATTTTTACTACGCCACGAGTTAAAAGCTCGCGGATGGGGTTACTTGGCTTTTTTGACGATTTCATCAATGATGCCGTATTCTTTAGCCTCTTCGGGGGATAGCCAATAATCCCTGTCGGTGTCTTTTTCAATCTTGGCCAAAGGCTGGCCGGTATGCTTCGCCAAAAGTTTATTAACGCTGGATTTAAGCTTAACAATACGGTTAGCGGCGATTTCAACGTCTCTGGCCTGACCTTCGGCGCCGCCCATTATCTGATGAATCAAAATTTCCGAATTGGGCAAAGCCATTCTCTTGCCCTTCTTGCCGGCAGAAAGGAGGAACGCTCCCATGGAGGCGGCGATGCCGACGCAAATGGTTCGAACATCCGGTCTAATAACCTGCATGGTGTCGTAAATCGCGAGGCCGTCCGAAACTATGCCGCCGGGACAGTTAATGTATAAATCAATGTCTTTTTCCGGATCCTCGTGCTCCAAAAATAAAAGCTGGGCAATCACGGTATTGGCAATCAGGTCATTTATCGGGCCTCCCAAAAAAACAATCCTATTCTTCAAAAGGCGCGAATAAATGTCGTAAACGCGCTCGCCGTAACCGGATTTTTCTATGACGGTAGGGACAAAAACTTGTCCCTCGGAAAAATTTTCTTCTCCAATAATTTTATTGCCCATCGGTCATTAAGATTTTAGAGAAACGGCACTAAAAGTAAAGCTATGATATTTATTATTTTTATAACCGGGTTAATGGCGGGGCCGGCGGTGTCCTTATAGGG